>JBHHWX010000124.1:0-12625 GCA_046756745.1 bacterium
CGTCCACCCACTTTATTAAGTGCTCCATTTCACAAATGATTGTAGGGTTATCGTACAGGGATCCATTGTTTCATTGTTCCATTGGTTTTAGCATCATGACAATTTAACAATGTAGCAATGGAACAATGGAAAATTAAACCATTTCCAAACCATACAAATTATTACGAAACGTAGCACTAAGGAACCTTAAGGTGTTGCAACAAATTTCGCTTATGTTGCAACGTTTTTTATTTGTCCCGCAAATGTTGCAACGTTTTATCGCTTTCTCAATTTTCCTGCCTGACGTTGACTTTTTACATAATCTTTTTCTAAACAATCATTTACTGCAAATCAATCCTTGTTAAATCTATTAAATCTCTCACTATGTTGGCTATTATGAAGATGGTATATTTATTGTATGAGTTTGTTGAATTCTTGGCCTACCCAAGCTTGATTATTCAAAATAATAAATAGTCAATTTGAAATGCATCAAAATAGTCAATACAAAATCATGCTATTTTATAGCAATTACAATAAGGAAGGGCAAGGCACCCGAATGACGGTCAAAGAATTCATAAACAATCATAATTCTCTCAAAATAAATTTGATAGAAGTGAATTATGACACAGAGAAAAAACGTTGTAAACAGTATGGCGTTACAGGTACTCCGACTTTGCTTATTTACAAACACGGAAAATTGGTTGGACGGCATTTGGGAGAAGTCACATATCAGGACTTAGAAACCATTATTCAAAGTGTTTTGGAAAGTCAAAAATAACCTTACCAAAAAGGAGGTAAACGATGGCAACAAAGAATTTAGTTTTATTTGGAGTGATTGTGTTCATTGCTACCAACATGAATGTTGCTTTTACGACAGCGCAGGATGTCAAAGCGACCTTATTTAAAGAAGCGAAGCCGGCTTTGCAACAAGCGAAACAAGCTAAGGCGGATATCCTCGCTCCCAAAAGCTTCAATAAAGGTATGGAGCACTATAGAGAAGCGGAAGAGGACTTGAAGAAAGGAGAGAACCTGGAGGATATTCGAAAGAAACTCCGCGCAGCGGTTGCTTATTTTACCAAAGCAGCCGAAGCAACCAAACTCGCAGAAGTCACGTTCATTTCCTCAATGAAGGCAAGAAGCGACGCCCGCAGCGTTCAGGCTCCTGGTTTTGCATCTGAATTGTGGCAAAAAGCCGAGGAGAAATTCGCGGAAGCTGCTACTGAATTAGAAAACGGTGACGTCAAAGATGCCAAGAAAAAATCGGCAGAAGCTGAAAAAATATTTCGCCGGGCAGAGCTTGACGCCATTAAGGTCGCCTATCTCAATGAAACCTGGCAGCTTTTGGAGCAAGCGGATAGGACGGACATAAAAGACCGGGCGCCCAAAACCTTAGCACGGGCACAGTCTCTTATCAAAAGGGCAGAAAAAGAGCTGACCGAAAACCGCTATGATACGGACGTTGCACGAAATCTGGCAAAGCAGGCCAGGGATGAGGCCAAACACGCGATTTACCTGTCGAATGCCATCAGAAATTACAAGACGATGATCGTAAATTTGAAGACCTGATCCTGGCGGCCGAAAACCCACTTAAAAAGATTGCCGGGTCCGTTGACCGTGTGGCTGCTTTCGATAACGGCTTCGCTGAAACCACCGATGAGATTATTGAAACGATCAGAGTTTATCAGGACAGCCTGGCGCACTTGAGTCAGGATCTGGCTGAGCGCAACCAGCAGATTGAAACGCTTCATGCGCGAGTCGAGGAAATGCAGGAGAAACTCGGCGGCGTTGAAAAGGAAAAATCTGCCCTGGCACAGCGTATGGAAGCTCAGGCAAAAATCCGCCGGAAATTCGCTTCGGTTGAAAAAATGTTTACGCGCGAACAAGCGCGCGTCCTGAGAGACGGCAATGACGTCATCGTGCGTTTGGTGGGGTTGAACTTTGCCGTTGGAAAATCAGTCATCTAACCGAAATATTTTGGTCTGCTCACCAAGCTGCAACAGGCAATCAACATATTCCTTGATGCTAAAATATCGGTGCAAGGACATACCGACTCGTACGGTAGCGACCAAACCAATTTAAAGTTGTCGCAGGAGCGCGCCGAGGCGGTTCGGCAGTATATTCTGGCTAACATGGGGCTGGATGAAACACGGATTGCGGCGGTCGGATATGGCGAGAGCAAACCCATTGCCAACAACGAAACCGCTGCAGGCCGCACCAAGAACAGACGCATTGAGCTGGTGATTCATCCGCAGCTTCCGGGAACTTATTAGACAAAGTAAAAGCCACTGTAACGCCGCGCGAGAGGCGCTCAAATACAAAGGGAGAAAAGGAGGATAAAAAATGACTGATAATAAGAACTCCAAAGAACAAGCTGCATCGGATGAAGATTTAAAGGAGGAGACCACTGTCAAAGAGCCAGAGGAGAAAAATAGTAAAGATAAAAGGGACTTCAAGGATAAAGTGAGTGACTACGCCAATAAGAGTCTGCAGGTTTTGAAAATAGGGGTGCAAAAGCTTGCCCATTTTACTGGCAGTGCCACCAAACTTTCTAAGCTTAAAGTTGAGATTCACACTCTGCAAACAAACTGCGATAAAATCTATCTTGACGTTGGCAAGAAACTCTGGCAATTGCACAAAGACGATAAACTGAGAGAATTGGGAACGGCTTTTGAGGAAGAATTCAAAAAGATTGAAGATTTTCACAAACAAATTACTGCCAAGCAGAAAGAAGCCGACAAGATTTCATTAACGGAATGATAATTTAATTGGGAGGACAAATCATGAATCTGTGGGAAAAAATTAAAGAAAGTGTGCAAGAGAGCGCCGTAGTGGTATCGAAAAAGGCGTCTGATTTGGTTGAAACAGGGACCGAATTGGTGCAGGAAGGGTTGCAAAAATTGACAAATGACGAGGTAGATGCTTTAGAAGTGAGCAAGTTACAGAGCGAAGTAGATGAGTTGCGAAAAACCATCCAAGGTCAATTCACGGCTTTAGGCGGTGAGCTCTATGTCCTTTACACAAGTGGTCAAAAGGAAGTGGCTATCCAGGAGAACACCCTTACGGAATTTATGACAGACCAGATAGAAAAGCTGGAGAAACTACGCGAAGAGCTTGAAGCGAAAGAACAGACGTTGAAAGAGTTACAAGAAAAATATGAAGCACAGTCTGTCTCGATGAATGATCTCAAAAAATTCAAAGACGAGCTGGAGGCGGCGGGTGCCTCGCTCGAACATCTGGTGGTAGACGAATCTTCGCCTTACATCGGGAAAACCCTAAGCGAGCTTGACTGTCCAGCGGATGTTTTGCTTGGTTTGATTATCCGAGGGGGTACCACAATCATTCCATGTGGAGACGACAAAGTACAAACCGGAGATAAAATTGTTGTCATGGGTAAAAAGGAAGATGTGGTCGACATGCTGCATAAATTTCGGCCAGAGGTGGAATGACGCAGCCATTAGATACAATGGCATATCGTTAAAAGTTTTAATACAAAATTCAAAGAAGGAGGAAACCATGAGAGCATTTAAAATAGGTCTTTTGTCTTCGTTATTTTTGACCACGTTGAGTTTCATATTAATCATTGGTTGTGAAAAAACTAAAGACCTTGAGCGGGCCAGTGAAGCTGTAGTGGCGGACACCCCGGATACGACTCAAGCTCAACAAAAAGTTCCGAGTATCGAAGGATTAGAAAAACGCACAGTAGAAGTTGAAACACGTTTAGAGACATTGCTCTCTCTAATTGAAGAGAAAGAGAATGCTTTACTTAAACGGGAAGGTAACTTGGAGGCGAGGGCCGCAGAACTCGACAAAGCCGAGCAGCGACTCAAAACTCACCAAACCGTTTCCTGGGTTGTTCTGGGGTTAGGAGTTGCAGCTATCTTTTTAGGCTTTGTTATCGGTAAAAGGCGGCGGAAAAAAACTGAGGTTGAGACCAAAACGGCAGTGAAAAAAGATGAACCTGAGGTTAAGGCTGAAGCCAAGGCTGAGGAGAAAAAGGAAAAAGCAGAAGAAGCCAAAGCTGAATCTCAGGTTGAAGAAAAGCTGGCGGACGAAAAGGCTGTAGGAAAAGAAGCTACTAAAGAAAAATTACAACCGAAAAAAGAATCAAAATCCAAATAGATTCTCAAAAAGAATATTGGCTGCGCAGCCTCATCCGGGAAAAGGTAGGAGTCTGAAGCCCGAGGCTGTGCAGCCATTTTAACCTATGAAGAGAAAAAACAAAACACAGTCGGTTGGTTCCCGACATTTTTCTTTCAAAAGGCTATCTAAGCTTCTCGATCGAATTTGTAAAGAAGAACGGCGTGTTGCGACGGGTGTTCTACGCAGCGTTATTGAGCTGGCAATTGAGATAGCCAGAGAAGGCCGGGAGGGTCGGAGGATTGGTACGATGTTCGTTGTTGGTGACGAGCAGAATGTCCTTGCTTATTCGCGACCGTTAATTTTAGACCCGCTACAGGGGCATGGAGCAGATGTAAAGCACATCGATGATCCAAACATGCGTGAAACTGCCAAAGAGTTGGCACAACTTGACGGCGCTTTTGTTATTTCGAATGCAGGGGTGATATTATCGGCAACTCGTCATCTGGATGCACACAGTCAAGAAATAGACTTGCCGCTCGGCCTTGGGAGTCGGCATTTTGCTGCGGCATCCATTACCCGCCATACGGATGCTGTATCCGTAGTGGTGTCGGAGAGTGCCGTGGTTCGAGTTTTTGATGATGGACAGCTAATCGCTGAAATCATTCCTGAGCTATGGTTACTCCAGCGAGTGGGAGCAAGTATTACCGAGGCCACCATTGCAAAAATTAAAGAAGAAAATGCGATATCCAAAAACAAATGCTAAGATATAGAGAACCGAAAACCTTTACAAACAGAGCAAGTTTTTGAAAATTTCCAACGGATGAGCGGCCAACGGATGCTCGAACCTGGATTAATGGAGTGATGTAATAATGGACGCAGGAATCCATTGATCCACCGATCCATTATTCCGAATTAATCCGTTGGCCACTCATCCGTTGGATCTAAAACTCGTCGGTTTGAGGCGTAGCTTCGCTAGATTAGTTACCTTAAACAAGAAATTGCATCGGGGAAAAGGCATGGCACGGAATAGTAACAAATCAGAACCACAGTTAGTCACTAAATTTGGTACCTTTTTAGGTGTCTACACGCCCAGCGTGCTGACTATTCTCGGACTGATCATGTACTTGAGATTCGGGTGGGTGGTTGGCAACGTCGGGCTTGCCTTCACCATCCTCATCGTGTTATTGGCAAGTTCGATCACATTTATCACTGCATTGAGTGCTTCGGCGGTGGCGACCAACATGAGAGTGGGAGTTGGCGGCGAGTATTATATGATTTCTCGTAGCTTAGGGTTAGAGCTTGGCGGGGCGATCGGCATTCCGCTTTTTCTGTGCCGAACGTTGAGCATCACATTCTACAGCTTTGGCTTGGTGGAGTCAATCGTCTCCTTCTGGCCGAATGCATGGGGTACGATGCCTTTCTACACGAACCAATTGCTGGCGGCGGCGATCGTCATTATCATCACAGCGGTTTCGGGAAAAAGCGCGTCTCTGGCACTCAAAGTACAAGTACCCATCATGATAGCCGTGGGACTATCCTTGGTGGTTTTGATCCTCGGAATACTTGGTGGGGGATGGCGGACGCCGGAGTGGACTGCCAGCTATCGTACCGCTCCGCAAGGGTTCTGGTATGTTTTTGCGGTTTTTTTCCCTGCCGTAACCGGGTTCACTGCTGGCATCGGCATGAGTGGAGACTTGAAGAATCCGCGAAAATCCATTCCAAAAGGGACGCTACTAGCAGTGATGACCGGAGCCATCATTTATCTGACCATTCCCATATTGTTGGCCGTTTCCATGCGGATCAGCTTTGAAGAACTAGCTCAGCCGGGTGTGCATGTCTGGACCAAGGTTGCTCTGTTCGGTGCCTGGCTAATTTATCCGGGTATTTGGGGAGCGATCCTATCTTCGGCCTTTGGCAGTGCGCTCGGTGGACCGCGCGTACTACAAGCCCTCGCCAGTGATCGACTTGCTCCCAAATTCCTCTCACATCTCTCCAAGACCGGCCAGCCAACAATCGCCACCTGGGTCAGTGGTGCGATTGCTCTCGTTGCTGTGTTACTGGGTGGCCTAAACGCGGTCGCACAGTTTGTATCGATTCTGTTCCTCACACTCTATGTAACCGTCAACCTCAGCGCTGCTCTAGAAAGCCTTGTTGGTGATCCTTCATATCGGCCAACAATCAATGTGCCATGGTATGTAGGAATGCTCGGGGCTTTCGGGGCTGTTTTCGTTATGTTTTTGATTAATCCGTTTACCTGTTTAACTGCTGTGGTTCTCGAACTCGCACTTTATGTCTATTTGCGCCGCAGGTCCCTTAAGAAACGCTGGGGCGATGTGCGCGCCGGGATTTGGGTCGCACTGGCGCGTTTTGCGCTGCTTAAACTTCGCGGTCATGCCAGTACCCCACGCAACTGGCGGCCGCACATTCTGCTATTCGTTGGTGATGCTGCCAAGCGCATTGGCCTGGTCCGACTGGCTGAATGGTTTGACCAGAACCGTGGATTGGTCACCGCCTGCCAACTCATCGTGGGTGACCTCAGGCAAGAAAACGTGGATGTTAAACGGATACAGTTGGAAATGGATCGAGCTCTGGATCAAGACGGTCTGGTGGCCTTTAGCGAAGTAAACGTTGTACCTGAATTCGAGAACGGGATAATTGACGTCTCCCAGGCGAAAGGAATTGCAGGCCTTAAGTCTAATACGGTCATGTTTGGCTGGCCAGAGAAACGGGAGCGGCTGGAGTCGCAGTTACGAATCATGCGGGCAATCTCCAACGCAGGTAAAAGCACCCTCATCGTACGTCTCAACTGGGCGCACGAGCCAGGACAGGAAAAACGGATTGACCTGTGGTGGCGCGGCAAACAGAGCAATGGCGATCTAATGCTACTGCTCGCTTATCTGCTCAACCTGAACCCGGACTGGAATGACGCTAAGATCGTTGTGCGCTCCATTGTTGAGAGCGAAAAGAAACGCAAAAGCATGGCCGCCAGCCTGTCGGCTCTGATCCCTGAAACTCGCATCCAGGCTGAAACCGAGATAATTGTTAAACCTCGCAACCAGACGATTGCCCAGGTGATCCACAATCACAGTCGTAACGCTGACCTTGTCTTTCTTGGGTTGATGGATCCTGAGCCTGGCAAGGAGTCTCAGTACACAGAACGATTAATTGAGCTGGCACAAGGCCTGAACACAACTGTTTTTGTTCGCAATGCTGGCGAGTTCGCGGGGCAGCTGATCTAATGGCGCAACTGCATGGGTAGGCTTTTGATCGCCTCAGTTTTTCTAAATGCAAAAGAAAACATTGAATATTGGATGAATGACTTATGACAAACATCATGAATTGGTTACGAGACATCCTGGGTTTGAGCCACGCGTTTCAATCGAAGCTTTTTAGTACGCTTGTTACAATCATTCTACTCTGGCTTGTTCGAAGGTTCATTTTAAAAGTAATCTACAAACGGAATGAAGATGCTCGTCTCCATTATCGATGGAGAAAAATTTCCGTCTATATTGCCTTTGGATTGGGGGTCTTTCTGATAGGCCGGTTATGGTTCGAAGGCTTTCAATCCATTTCAACCTATTTGGGTTTGCTATCTGCTGGATTAGCTATTGCCTTGCAAGATCTGTTAGTAAATCTTGCCGGTTGGGCTTTTATCATGGCTCGTCGGCCTTTTAATGTTGGAGACCGCATTCAAATAGGCGAGAAAAGAGGCGACGTCATCGACCAGCGCATCTTTATGTTTACGCTCATGGAAATCGGTAACTGGGTGGATGCCGACCAAAGTACGGGCAGGGTGATTCATGTTCCGAACGGTAAGATATTTCGGGATGTTTCAGCAAATTACAGCCGGGGATTTCAATACATTTGGGATGAAGTGCCTGTGCTCGTCACATTCGAAAGTGACTGGAAGAAGGCTAAGAACATATTAATGCGAATCGGCAATAAGCATGCCGAGCATCTGAGTAAATCGGCTGAACAAAAAGTAAAAAGAGCGGCGCGAAAATACATGATTTTTGTTAACAAATTAACGCCCATCGTTTACACAAGCGTGAAAGACTGCGGTGTTATGTTGACAATTCGTTACCTTTGTGAACCCCGACGGCGCAGAACCAGCGAACAAGCTATCTGGGAAGATATTTTAGATGAGTTCAGCAAATGCGATGATATAGATTTTGCCTATCCAACGCAGCGATTTTACAATAATATACTTGAGGGCAAATCTGGTACGAAACCTTCGTCCGCCGAAGAACCTCAAATACAAACCAATACTAAAACAGGTCAAAGACGCTGAGTGGCAACCTAATTCACGATAAAATATTAAATCCTAAAAATTCTTAAAATCATGTACGCCGATCTTGCTCACTTGACTTGCGCAGTGCTTGGAGGTATAGCATTGCTTCCAGCCGGTGCGACAATTGCCCGTTAATTTAACTGTTAACATCGCTGTTCTTTGATAGTTAATATTGAAGTACTGTGCTCCAGGATTCTGAGACAAGTTAACCCTCGCTTTAGTTGCTACGCCAGATTCCGTCGTCTCGGAATGATAATTTAGGACTTTTGGGACCGCCCGCCGTCTAGACAGCGCCTGAGCAGCAAGTAACATTTCGGGAGACTCTAAAAGATGAGAGGAATCAGCCGCATGTGAAAACAACTCAAATCAATATAAAACAATATAAATCGATATTGATGCAACAGGATTATTGGATTACTGGATTTTTGTGAAATTTCATTTTAAATTGCTCCAAGACTCCAACAATCCATTGATCCATCAATCCACCTGCATTGGATGCTTTCTACCAACAAAAAAAAGTTTGCACAAAGATGCAAACTCTGAGCGATAATACCCTAAATATGCCCCCACCCACCCGCGGTTATAGGGGGGATAACAACATGGATGGGTGAGGGGCGGAAACTCTATCGCATCAGGGTCATCCGGCGAGTTACGGAGACGACTTCTGATCTCAATCGGACTAAATAGATGCCACTGGCGACCGGATTTCCGGCGTCGTCTGTGCCGTCCCACTGCCTTTGATAGGTTCCCGCTGCTAAGGGCTCGTCAACCAGAGTTCTCACAGCCTGCCCGAGCAGATTGTAAATCGTTAATTTTGTTTGTAATGCGGCCAGGTCTGCTGCAGGAATCTGAAAAACGACGGTCGTGCTGGGGTTAAAGGGGTTAGGGTAGTTCTGAAGTATGGCGAAATTGTCCGGCGCTTTGGGATCGTCTTGAAACGGCGGCGGCTGCACGGATGTGACGCCCCCCTGGATTTTGACTTTCGTCCCGAAAATAATGGTTTGGCTGCCCGCTTTAGCGCGCACCTCCACCAATTGACCTTTCATCACTTCTTCAGTCGATAAAAACTCGTTGAGCTTCCCCAGTATTAAAGTGTTGGAATTAAAAAGAACTTGTTTATTCAGCATCTGAATGCCATTTAAATCAACCTTTTCCACCACGCCGGAAAGAAGCACGATATCTTCAATTTTGATCTTGCTCGTGACACGGGTACCATTGGGTTGGCCAAAGGCGCGGACTTCGACGGTTTGTCCTGTTGTTAATTCACCAAATGCAATGGGATTGTTTTGTTCATCGAAAATCTCAGTTGTATCACTTATAAAAAAATGAATGCCTATAATCTCGATAGTATTTTCACTAAACGAATCGATGGGCCCGACCACCTTGACTTGGTCCAGATTAGAGTCTTCGAGTTTAATCCGGATTGCGACCAGTGTATCATCCACCAAAAGATCACCCCGAACTTCCACTGTTTGGCCTATAAAAAGCCGGTCGAGAGGAATCATGTTATCGTTCGCATCGAAAACGACCGTGTTTTCAGTAATGCGAAAAACTTTTCCAAGTAACATTATGGACGTCGCATCTTCATGTTCGATGACTCCGGTAATTTCGACTTCATCTGTAATCTTATCTTCGATTTTTATTCTCGACGCCACAATTTGACCGTCCGGCTGCACAACCCCGCGTATTTCTACGATGAATCCTGCCCTCAAGGTAGTAAATGGAATAAGGTTACTCGCATTATCCAAGATCTCGGTTCCGACGGTGACGACAAAGGTCATGCCGGCCACCACTAATCGATCACTGTCGAGGGTTTCAATCGTACTCGTGACTTCGACTTCATCTTGAAAATTATCTTCGACTTTGATTCGGATGGCGATCAAAGTCCCGTCCAAGAGCACCTGTGCTTTGATTTCCACGATAATTCCAACTTGCAGATCACCGAAGTCAATTGGGTTGTTATCGTTATCCAGAATCTCAGTGGTTTCTGTCACCACAAATTCGAATCCTGAGACATCCAAAGACTCATCTCCGATGCCTTCAATTCTGCCAGTAATTTCTAATTCGTCGTTGAAACGATCTTCAATTTTGATCTTAGTGGCTAAGTAGGTCTCATCGCCTAAAACGTCTGCTCGAATCTGAACGACAAATCCTACTTTTATTTCAGTAAGGGCGATCGGATGGTCAGCATCATCTAAAATTTCGGTAGAGCCGGTGACTTGAAATGTCAACCCCGATGCTGTTATGTGATCTTCGCCTACTTCGGTCACGTCACTGGTCACTTCAATTTCATCCTCGCCTAATTCTGTATCTTCAACTTTAATTCTGGTCGCACGCAGTATGCCGTCAGTCCCTCGAATGCCTTTGATTTGAACAACTTGTTCGACAAGAAGGTCAGTAAATAAAATTGAATTCCCATCTTCATCCAAAATTTCCGTACTTTGGGATACCACAAATTCCACCATGTCAACCACGATATTATCATCGCTGATTTCGTCGATGGTACCGGTAAATTCAACTTCTTCTCCCTCTCCGCCTCCTTCGCCGCCAATAATCTTAATATCGACGCGAACTTCAAATTCGTTGTCGCTTTCATCCTGAATGCGAGCGCGCCACTCCCAGTCATCGACATTGGGATCAGCAGAGCTGAGAGATAAACTGGCAGTATAAGAGCCATTGAAGTTATTATCAAATTGTCCTTTTAAATTGTCGTCGTCGTTGCTGTCGGCCTTGGGTTTTATGCTAAAGTTCTTTTTCTTGATGTCTGTGAAATCAATATTCTTTTCCGTCACCTTCATATACATGACATCATCCCGGGAATAAACCCGGTCATCAGTAGAAAAATCGGCGTTCTTGGAAAGTTTAAAGCTCCCTTTTGCCAGAAGAGGCTGGCCCGAGAGAACAAACACAAGTAACAAAAAGAATGCAGTACACGTCCTCAAGTATCCTGCAATATTTCGAAAAACCATCCCTTTGTCTCCTATACATAATTGAGCACTTGTTCGAGTTAAATTTTGTTAACGACACCTTACGCAAAAGAGATGCCACAGTGATCGTGTTTTCTGAAAAAATAAAATTTATGGGAGTAGTTATCTGATTTTAATGCTTTTATAGCAGATTAGTTCCATAATGCTCCGATAACTTTTTATTAAGGCACTCAAAATTGGGCGCACAATTTGCGCACATAGACGCATTCTTTGCACATGTATGAAGAAAAAGCTTTTATCTCTTCAATGAGACTTTGAAAATTTTTTCATGTCTGAATAAGCTGTCATATTTCAAAATATATCAGGTAGTTATCAGTTGCCGATCTTGCGGTCGCGTCCTGATGTTTTGACTTTCTGGCACATCCTTTGTCTTTAAGCGGCAACAATCACATTTCTAACTGACCGGTGGTCGGAAAAGCCAAACACGTTACAGTCCGGCAAACAGCGGACCCTCCGGGGCGTTTTGGACATGGAAAAGTCGATGATTATAGCGCTCCGACAACGTAGTAAGTCTCTGGAAAGTTTCCGACCGCCGGAATTCATAGCATAACCAAATCAATGTTTTCATTTTTTTAAGGAGGTATTATGCGCAACAAGTATGCTGCATTTAGGGTTCTAATCATCATTTTATCACTTAACCTGTATTTCTTGGCAGGCTGCTCATCACAACCCACACAACCTAATAATGTGATAAGCGAAGGTAAGCTCAACGTTGGCCCGACTCCCCAAGCTTCGCCGAGTTCGAGTCCGTCGCCAACGCCGACAGCCAACCCAAGTCCCTCTCCTGCGCCAAGTTCATCCCCGGACCCATCTTCGAGCGTCCTGTTCGAGGTATTCTTTATTGAACGCGCAGAGGTAGAACTTGACCGGGATATTGGCGACCAGCGATTCGAAATGCGCGGTCTTATTCAACTCGGCAGTTTGAACGATGGAATCGATCTTCTTAATGAAGATGTCACCATCACGTTCGGCTCTTTTAACGAGATCGTTCCCGCTGGTTCGTTTGTCCGTGATGATGACGATCAAGGTTTTGAGTTCAAGGGATCAGAACCGGGCATCCGAGAAATAGAAATCCGTGATGATGGAAGATTTGAAGTCGAAGCCAGAGATCTTGATTTAAGTGGTCTCAATATCTCTGATCCGGTCTCTTTCTCTTTACAGATTGGCAACGATTTAGGAGAAAGCCAAATCCAATTTGATAGCGAGGGCCGGTTCGAAAACCCCAATCCGTCGCCGAGTCCGTCTCCGACCGCGAGTCCTTCACCCTCGGCAAGTCCGAGTCCGTCTC
>JBHHWX010000125.1:0-12623 GCA_046756745.1 bacterium
GACACCGGTGGGGTCGCGCTTTTTGTCAAAAAGATACGACCTGGGAATTAGCTCTGCCACGATCAGAAATACCATGAACGACCTTGAAGATATGGGTTATTTATGTCAGCCGCATATTTCTGCGGGCAGACTTCCCACCGATCTAGGATATCGATTTCATGTCGACAGCTTGATGGCGATTCCAAGACTGCGGAAGGTCGAACGAGAGTTGATAACGGATAGCATTGATCTCTCTTCGAAAGACGAAGATGATATTTTTGAAGTGTCTTCCCGGGTCTTAAGCAAGATCTCTAGTCAATTAGGCGTTGTTTTGGAACCGAGCTTTGAGAAGGGCGTCTTTCAGAAAATGGAGTTCGTCTCTGTGTCTGGAAAGAGGCTCTTAGCTGTGATCACGATTAAATCGGGACTTGTGAAAACGGTCATGATCGAAACGGATTCAGAGGTTGACGACAAATTGTTGTCAGAAACCTGCCAGACCATCAACAATTGTCTTTTTGGTTTGACGTTAGATGAGGTTGTAGAATCCATAGGGGTGCGGCTCTCGGATAGTTCGAGCAAAGCGAATTTTTTACTCCAGACAATTGTCGAGTCTTCAAACAAGCTCTTCAATTTTAAAGATCAGGAAAATTTGTACTTCGGCGGAACGAACTATATTATGACGAATCCCGAGTTCACGGATAGGGAGTGTACGCTAAAAATACTCAACATGCTCGAAAACAAAGAGACGGTCTTACATCACTTTGAAAAGATTCATGATGAAAATGTTTCTGTAAGAATCGGCGAAGAAAACCGGCAGGAGATGTTCCTTGATTACAGCATTATATCTGCGAAATATCACCTCGGAAATATTTCCGGTATCTTGGGGGTTGTTGGCCCAACTCGAATGCACTATGCTAAAATTATCGCTATTGTTGATTTTATGCGAAATTTTTTGACGTCGGCGTTGGGAGGAGAACCGGGATCACAGCGAGATTAAAAGGATAAAAGAATGTCAATAGAAAATCGACCAGACAAAAGCAATGGCAGCGTATCCACACAAGCAGACTCAAAAAGTCATACCAGGGGATTAAAGAGGAGAGGTGGTAAGAAGCCGCCTGTAACGGCAAGAACGAGTCCAATAAAGAAGAAGATTGCAGCTCTTGAAGCAGAGAGGGATGGGTTGAAAGATCAATTGATGCGGACAGCCGCGGAATTTGAAAACTATAAAAAGCGACGTGAGAATGAATTTATTCAATTAATTGCCACCTCCAACGCGGATTTGATTTCTCAACTTCTGCCAATTCTGGATGATTTCGAACGCTCTATGAAGTCTGCGCAAGAATCCAAAAATTTTCAAAGTTTTTACACCGGAGTGGAGCTTATTTTCAAAAACTTACTCGGCGTCTTGGAGCGGCAGGGGGTCAAGCCTATCGAGGCGGTCGGGCAGAAATTCGATCCTGAGCTCCACGAAGCGCTTTTGCAAGTCGAGGGCGGCGATTCACCCGCGGATATGGTGGTTGAAGAGCATTTGAGAGGTTACAAGATGCACGATCGTGTTTTGCGGCACTCTCAAGTTTTGGTGAGCAAATGAGCGCGGCAAAAGTCGATTTTGGAAAGATGTCACTTGTCGTGAAATTATGAACAAGCGCGATTATTATGAAGTGTTAGGCGTTTCAAGGGATGCCAGTACCGAGGAGATTAAAAAGGCCTACCGAAAGTTAGCTTTTCAGTTTCATCCGGATCGCAACCCAGGTAAAACGGAGGCTGAACGAAAATTTAAAGAGGCTTCCGAGGCCTACGAAGTGTTAAAGGATTCCCAAAAGCGACAACGTTATGACCGGTTTGGGCATGGAGGTTTAGGCGGGAGGTATGAAGGTTTTGGCGTCGAGTTTGATTTGGGCGACGCCCTTCGAACGTTTATGTCGGAGAGCTTTGGTTTTGGCGATATCTTTGGGCGCGGGCGTTCCGGCGGTGCGAATCACAGGCGTCGTGGGACGGACCTGCAGTTAGTGCTAAAGCTAACCCTTGAAGAGATAGCAACTGGGGTTGCAAAAAAATTAAAGATACGCAATTGGCAAACCTGCGAGACATGTAGTGGCACCGGGGCGGAGGGTGACCAGGCGTATTCAACCTGTATGCATTGTCAGGGATCGGGTGAAATGCGCCAGGTGTCGCAGTCGCTTTTCGGTCAATTTGTGAATATCACAGCCTGCTCGAAGTGCCGAGGAGAGGGACGAATCTTAACAGATCCTTGTAAGAGTTGTCAGGGTGAAGGGCGCACACAGGGTGAAAAGATTGTGTCGGTTGATATTCCGGCTGGAGTTACCGCGGGAAATTATATTACGATCCGGGGAGAAGGGAATGTCGGTCCCAGATCCGGTCCGGCTGGCGATGTTATTGTGGTGATTGACGAATTGGAGCACGAATACCTCGAGCGACATGGAGATGACGTGCTGTACGATCTGCCTCTCAGCTTTGCTCAAGTGACTCTGGGAGATCAGGTTGAGGTGCCAACGCTTAACGGAAAGGCCAAGTTACAAATTCAGCCCGGAACGCAGTCGCATAAGATTTTGCGGATGCGCGGGAAGGGAATTCCGCGATTGCATGGACATGGTAAAGGCGATCAATTGGTTCGGGTTGTCGTATGGACGCCGACAAAGTTATCCGGTAATGATAAAGAACTTCTTAAAAAACTTGCGGCCAGCGCGAATTTATCGCCCCCACAGAACGATAAGAGTTTTTTTAAAAAAGTAAAAGAATCCATCTTCTAAGGCTGTTATGTTAGGCTTTACAAGACAGGAGCAAGGAATTGTTTTTTTCCTTCTTGTGACGCTGCTGTTGGGAGGTTTTGTTAAGTTATACCGAACAACGTTCCAAGTAAGCGGCTTTAAGGACGGGGCGTACGATACTAAGAAATTTCAGGTTAACGCGAGCGATAGCAACGGAGAGGTTTCTGGAGATTCACAACCAATCCTGTTCTCGTCTTTAAGGACATCTGAAAACGGCTCATCCGGTGTTACGGAAGATAAGACGAATCGGGAGGTTGGACGAGCGAAAAAATTTTTAGTGAATATTAACACGGCGGATTCTGAAGAGTTGGAGAGTTTGCCGAGAATTGGACCCGCTTTGGCACAGCGGATCATCGACTATCGAAATGAAAACGGAACGTTTAAGTCGATAGAAGATCTACAGAGAGTCAGAGGAATTGGTAAGGCGACTCTTGGAAAAATCGAACCTTATGTAAGAGTAAATTAAGTGGAATGGAGGCCAAATGGTGTTTGAACGAAAAAGATTTTATTTTTAATTTTTTGGAAGGGAGGAAACATGGCACAAGAAAAGGCAAAGGGCTCCATAATTTTTGAGGTTTTGATCGTGGTTTTGGCTGTTCTTTTAATCGGCTCCATTATCTATCCTAAAAGAGTTGGCGAGCGCGAAGCGGTAAATACAGATCTTTGCAGAAGCAGAATAAGCAGTATCTTTGATGCAGAGCTGCTCTATTTGAGGTACAATAAAGTTTATACCGATACCTTAGAACATGTTTTGGATTTCTTAAAAAACGATCAACTATATGCAACGTATGTCGATTCGGTCATCAAGAGCGGTTTGGACTCGATCGTGACGAAGTTAGACGAGTTTAAAGCTGAACAACAATTTATTTTAGCTCATATTCCGGAAGCAATTGACACGGTGATGATCGACTCTTTAGGTAAGATTCAACAAAATATAAAAATGCAGTCGAGGAGATTGGCTGGGTTTGTTGAATTTATTCATGATAAGATGAAGAGGGTACCGAACACGCCGATGGAAGATTTAAGATCTGTGTTCAAGGTGGTTGATTCTAAGAAATTTACTTTAGAAATGGACATCATCCAAAACTCAATTCAAAATGGTAGATTAGAGGACGCCGAACTTGCTGCGAACAAACTTCTTGAAACGATGGATGATGTGAGCGATGGATTTCGTACTGTTCTCGCGGGTCTTCCGGAATTTCGAGGCGCCTCTTTAGACTCTCTGTATCGTTGTCCGACAGTGAACAAGCCCTATAAGCTCGTTCATGTGGATACTTCAGTGGTCAAGTATCTGAATGTATATTGTCCGGTCGATAGCGTCGATATCGAGGTTGTCGAGAGCAGTTTTCTCAAGTCGACGATCGGCGGACTCAAAATTGAAAATCACGGTAACATTGAAAAGGGTGTGAAGAGCTGGGAAACAGGTCGGTAGCCTGTTTTTGTGGAGGTTAAAATGGCCCAAGAAGCGCAAGCTGGAGTTCTTGGAATTAGCTTGATCGACGACCAGCTTAGGATAGTCGAGGGGAAAAAGTCTCTAAACGAGCTCCAAATTTCCCGTGTCGCACATGGGCGTTCGCGTCAGCCCTTTGGTTTCGATGTTTTCTCAGACAAAAGTATGACGCGGAGGTTTGCTGAAGATATTACTCGTTTATACGAGTTACAAAAGTTCGAGGTGAAAGATGTTGCGTTCTCACTGGACTCCAGAATGGTTCTTATCAAAAAAATACCCATTGACAAGACTCTGGATGAGCAAATGTTGGCAGACCATATAAGTTGGGAGGTGACTCAGTACGCGATCTCACCCATAAATGAATACATCATTGATTTTGAGCATCTCAATTCCGCCCAAGAGAGCCGGTCTTTCAATTATGTGCTGGTTGTTATTGTCCGAAAAAAAATCATCAAGTTCTTGAGACAAATGTTCAACCACACGGATCTCGCTCTCAAATATATTGATGTTGACATTTTTTCAGCCCAACGGGCCTTGCAATTGAATTATGACTATCCACCAACGGGCCGGATAGGACTTATCGATATTGCCGAAAGCAAAGTTAATTTCGCAATACTCGATGGGAAAAATTACTTTCTCTCGCAGGATTATGTGTTCCCGCCGAACAACTCCAATCTTGAGAGCCGGCAAGAGTCCGCAGCGCGCCTTATTTCCAAAGAACTTAGACGAGTTATCTTGGATCACCAGTTAGGTCGAGGTGTGGAGGATTTAAAAGAGATCTATCTTTACGGAGAGGCTGTTGATGACCCGGTTCTAGAGGGTCTTCAAAACAGTTATAATATTAGGATTGACCGGGCGAATCCATTCCGGAAAGTTAAAATGATGAAAGGCGTAAAAGAGGAGATTGAAAAATCCCGATCGGAAAGATTTATGATCTGTGTCGGGGCGGCCATTAGAGGAATTCAATGATAGTCTAATAGGCCCAAATTGGAGATAGTAGTGGAGAAATAGAAATGGTCGATATAAATTTAATTGGAGATGACCAGCCGGGGGAAGAAAAAACAAGCGAAGAAGATCGCGTTGAACAGTTTACTCAGACGTCCAGCATGGACACTCAGGAGCTGGCTTTTGAAGAGCGAACGGAAACGTTTGATACTACAAAAACAGGTGGTTTCCCCCACAGAAGAAGCTACTCTTCTTTTGCATCTGTTCTCATTATTGTGAGCGTTATCATCATACTTTTTTTCGCCGTTTATTGGTTTATGTTTCGGGGCGATGATACTGGTGAGTTGACGGAGATGCCGCAATTCATACCCGAATCGGAATCCGTGGTGGAAACGATTCCGTCTGATACAGAGCAGCAAATATTTGAAACGGAAAGCCAGTCCCAATCTAATATTGATGCAAATATCCCGGAAACACAGGCCGAGCCAGAGGATTTGAGTACAAACATCAACACGCCTCCGATATCCCAGCCCTCTACGTCTAACCGAATGCCTTTGGATGCGGCCTCAAGCCAATATTTGTCAAACATACTCACGGCAATTCAAACGGTCAATGATGTCCTGTCGACAGTACCCCCTAACTTGAGCGCCACATTGCTTTCCTATACCGGAAAGCGACTCAGGATGGAGCTGGTTGGCGCTTCGAAATCGGCTACAAAAAGTTTCGCAGCAACTCTGAATCAAAGTTTCGGGGGGAACATCGAGATACAGTCGGAAAGCCAAGTGGCGTCTAACGGGGGCTCACTCGAAAGAGTCTTGCTGTCAGGATCAATCGCCAGCAACCCAGGAAATCTCTCCGGGGGGGTCGAGTCCTTTGACGTTGATCAATTAAAGAGTTGGATTCAAGTAAATGGTAAACAATTCGGTTTGCAAGTTCGACCGATCAAAGTTCTGCGCAGTACTTCAGCTAACGGTATGACTCGGATACCGGTACAGGTGCGCCTTTTAGGGAAGAAAAATTCTATTCTTGGGTTTTTAGAGGCGATCTCCTCACAGCGATTAAACGTGGATATCGCAAAGATTCTTTTGGTTTCACCAGATATGGTTACCTATCGCGATGACGAGTTGGCTCTTGTTCTTTATATGTTTCTGTCTCAGGCGCTTTAGTTTCTGTCAAACCCACGGGCATGCGGATCATCTCCGGTGAAAAAAGGGGCTTTCGCTTAGCACGGATAAAGCGCGGTCTCATCCGGCCAACATCTGACAGGACAAAGGAGTTGATTTTCAATGTTTTAAGAGATCAAGTGAAAAACAGCGTTGTGCTTGATATTTTTGCCGGGAGTGGTAGTTTGGGGATTGAGGCCTTGAGCCGCGGTGCGCTTAGGGCTATTTTTATTGACAATAATCAACAAGCGATCAAAATACTTTTGAAAAACTTAACCATGACTCAATTTCAGGATCGAGCAGAGATATTGAACAACCTCGCAACAAAGGCCTTAAGAAGGTTGGCACACTCGAAGAGCCAATTCAGCGTGATTTTCGCGGATCCGCCCTACAAAACCTCCCTGGCAGAGGAAACGTTAAATACTATCGATACATCATCGTTTCTTGTGAAGGACGGTTGGTTTATACTCGAGCACCATTTTAAGCAGCGGTTCCCCAAGACGAAACATCTTACTCTCGAAACAGTCAAGCAACAAGGGGAGACGAGCGTTTCCTTTTTTAGACATGCCAAACGGTAAACTTGCAATTTATCCCGGTACCTTTGACCCGATCACAAACGGTCATTTAGATATTATTCACCGTGCATCAACGTTGTTTGATAGAGTGGTCGTTTCTATCGCCACGAATCCATCAAAAGAGCCTTTGTTTGGTGTTGCGGAGCGTGTTGAGATGATCGAGCGTTCAACAAGGGGTCTGAATAATATTACCGTCGATCATTTTAACGGACTCCTCATGCATTACGCTGTAAAGAAAAAAGCCGATGTTATTGTGCGGGGTTTGCGGGCAATCACGGATTTTGAATATGAATTTCAAATGGCGTTAGTCAACCGAAAATTAGCGGAAAATATCATAACGGTTTTTCTCATGCCTAATGAGAAATACACCTATCTCAATTCTACAATCGTAAAGGAAGTCGCGAAATTTCATGGAATCGTGAGTTCATTTGTCCCCGAATTCGTTGAGAATAAGTTGAAAGAAAAGTTTCGGTGAGATGGAGTTTTTAGAGGGAGTAAGAGCTCGAGCGCAAGCGACGCAAAAACGCATCGTTTTTCCGGAAGCCGACGATGTGAGAGTTCTTAAGGCGGTTGAATTTTTGACCGCAAACGACATTTTACAATGTGTGTTGGTCGGTTGTGAGGAGAGAGTGCGGAAGAACGCCGCGCAAAACAGTATCTGCTTAGACCGGGTCGAAATTTGTGAAGCGGCAAAGTCACAGCACCTGGATGAATTTAGCGGTCTTTATTCCGTCTTGCGGCAAAGCAAAGGCATCAGCAGGGAGGAAAGTTATCAAATTATGACCCTCCCTCTCTATCACAGCGCGATGCTGCTTCGTACCGGCAGGTGCGACGGTTGTGTCGCTGGCAGTGTGCACACCACGGGAGAGGTATTGCGTGCAGCGATTCAAATCATCGGAATGGCAAAGGGGATGTCACTGGTATCGAGTACGTTTGAAATGGTTTTGAAAGATGGGCGAGTATTCACTTACGCAGACTGCGCCGTTGTTCCGTGTCCCGATTCCGAGCAATTAGCAGACATCGCTATCGCCTCGGCAGAGACCCATCATAAATTGACCGGGGAAGAGTCTTTTGTTGCCTTGCTCTCTTTTTCGACAAAAGGGAGCGCCCAGCATGAAAAGGTGGAGAAAGTGCAGGAAGCGGTGAACATCGCACGGGCGAAGCGCCCGGACATAAAAATAGATGGAGAGTTACAAGGAGATTCCGCACTTGTTGCTGCGATCGCCCGGGAAAAAGCGCCCGGCAGCGTGGTGGCCGGCAAAGCCAATGTTTTAATTTTTCCGGATTTGGATGCGGGTAATATCGCTTATAAATTGACTGAGCGCCTTGCCGGAGCAAAGGCAATTGGACCTGTCCTTCAAGGATTGGCAAAGCCTTTTAACGATCTGTCGCGTGGATGTTCCTGGCAAGATATTGTCGACGTCGCCTGTATCTGTTCCTTAATGAATTGAGGAAGTATCGAAATGGATTTCGCAAAAAGAACCAACCGCATTCAACCCTCCCAAACCTTAGCCATTACCGCGCTTGTGGATTCTCTCCGCAGATCCGGCAAAGACATCGTGGACCTTGGCGCTGGGGAGCCGGATTTTGACACACCCGAAATCGTCAAAAAGGCAGCCATTCAGGCGATTCATGATGGCTTCACCAAATATACCCCAGCTTCCGGTATTTTGGAGCTTAAGGAAGCTATCAGCGAGAAGTTCAGAAATGATAATAATTTAGAGTACGCTCCTTCCGAAATCCTCGTGTGTTGTGGCGCGAAACATGCCATCATAAATTGTCTGCTTGCGCTTTGTCAAGAAGGCGACGAGGTTATCATACAGGCTCCTTATTGGACAAGTTACTACGAACAGATCAACTTTGTCGATGCCAAACCGATTGTTCTCAAATCGGATGAATCGACAAATTTTACAATCACTCCCGGACAGCTTCGAGAGGCTGTCAGTGATCGAACCAAACTGCTCCTTTTGAATAGTCCCTCCAACCCAACCGGCGCGGTTTATTCGCTGCCGGATTTAACAGCGATAGCCGAATTAGCGCAGAAGTACGATTTTTATATTTTGTCAGACGAGATATATGAGAAAATTATTTATGATAGTGCCAGTCATGAGAGTATTGCTCGATTTCCGGAATTGCGAGAACGAGTGATTGTGGTCAACGGCGTTTCTAAAGCCTTTGCTATGACGGGCTGGCGGATCGGGTATTTAGCGGCGCCGGAACAAATTGTCAAAGCGATCGTTAAGGTGCAGAGCCACTCAACGTCAAATCCGTGTTCGATATCTCAGAAGGCGAGTATTGCCGCTTTAAAGGCAGGCGACAGCATTATTAATGTCATGGTTTCGGCTTTTCAAGAAAGACGAAATTATCTTTTTGCTCAACTGCAACAGATTCCGGGTATGACGTGTGTTCTTCCACAAGGGGCTTTTTATATGTTTCCGAATGTCTCGGAGATTTTTGGAAGCGTCTATCATGGGAAAACGTTGAAAAATAGTATGGATTTTTGCTCGTTTCTTTTGGAAAGCGCTAGAGTTGCTTTGGTGCCGGGAGAGGCATTCGGGTCGACAGAAAACGTGCGAATTTCGTATGCCACGTCCATGGAAAATCTCACAGAAGCTGTCAGCCGTATGAAAGGGGCGTTAACGTCTTTGTCGTAGTTGTTTCGATTTGTGAAACGATGTACCAAGTAACCATGCGTAACTAAAGAAGAGCTTGAAAGTTACCGAAAGTTTAAGAGGGTGTTATTAAAGAACGTCATCAATGACGTTGCTGAAAAACTCAGTCATTATTGTAGGTCTATAACCCTGACAGAGTTATAAATCAACAGAAACCAAAAAGTTAAAGATTATTAAAATAGATGATTTTTTTCTGCATGCGCCCATAGGATCGATATTTTATTATGATATGGGTAAATGTGTAAAATTAATTTCATCCTTCATCGAATGCACTAACATCTGAAAGAGTATGGATTATGGAAAATCTAGGGTTAAACAATGATGTTTTAGTTGGGGGCCGTAAGTTTCACGTCCAAACCAATTACTCTGACATTCAACAGCAGGTCATTTCGAAAGTTTTTTTGGACGGCCAGGTTATCGATTCTAAAGAGCTGACCATTGAGGGTGACACATCTCAGGAAAACATCGAAGCGAACACGCAGCAACTGCATCAGCAGCTTATTACTGAAATGGAAGTGCTCTATTACATTTGTGAAAAAGTGAAAACTGTCCGTCATGCCACTTCTTCAAATAAGCTCGGACTTTTATTTTTGCAAAGGAATCTTCTAAAAGAATGCATCGAGCAGTTTAATCTGGCATTGGAAATCGAGCCTCAATTTGCCGAAGTTTATGCGAATTTGGGAAAAGCTTTGATGATGTCCAACTCTTACAGCGAGGCTGTCGAGGTTTTGAATCGAGGGGTGGAAGTCGCGCCCTCTTTTGCCGATATTCGAAACTATCTTGGCATTGCGTATTTATATGAAAGAAAGTTTGAGAGCTCCATCGATCATCTCCTACAAGCCATAAAGTTAAACGAAAATTATATCGGGGCTCATTTTCATCTCGGGGTTTCCTATCTTGCCCAGTCCTTGAGTTTTGATGGCGAGCCAAGACCGTCGAGTGAGGATATTCAAGGCAAGGCCCTCTATCACTTCGACTTGGCCGCAAAGCGCGTCATCGATCGTCAAATCCCCACCTTCCGGCGTATCATGGACTTGATTTCCAAGCAGTCTTACAAAGAGGCTGTTGATGAGTTTTTGAACGGGTCCCCCAAAGAGATGCTCACCCATTTTACTAACATCGAGAATGAGTTCTACCTCAAATTTATGTATGGCGGTAAAGGCAAAGACGATGCCTTTATCGCGGAATATGTACAAAAATTGCAGGATATCATCACAGACCACCCCCATTACGCTGATGTGAGAAATAGTTTAGGCGTTGCCAATTTAATTCAGTGCCGAAATTTGTTTCTTAAATCGCTGGAAGAGTTTAGAACCGCTTTAAAAATCAATCCGAATTTTAAAAAAGCAGAGAAAAATCTTAAATTAGCGGAGAACGATGGAAAGGGATTTCTTATTCTCTTGCGGGCGATTCTTAAGTAGTGTCTACCCGAAAACTCGTTCAAAGCTGTCATTCCGGCAATTTTTTATGTCGGAATCTCCAGATTTGGGAAGGAGATTCCTGCTTATAGCATGAAGGATGACAGGCAAGGGCCGTTTTCGTTCAGACACGAAGTAGTTCTGGTACGATGTTTGCAAAAACTGAGAAACGCTTCTGATTAATTTAATAATGTCGCATTAGTGTTCCATTTTGAAACGAACTTCTGAAATGATACAAAGGATTTATAGGTGGTGTGGATGCAAAAGCTTTGTTTTTTTTCTTGTCTGGGCCTTTTTCTTCTGAATTATACCTCCTCGCTCTTCGGCCTTTCACTTGCGGATTCATTACGCGTACAAGCGCTCAACAATCAAGTGAATGCAGCGACATTGTATGCTCTTGACTTTACGCTTGCGGATACTCTCTTTTCCGAAAGTATTATTGAGGTCGTTTTTCCAACAGGATTCGATCTTTCGCGGGTGACTCTTGCCGGCTCGAAAACCATCAACGGCGGTTTCGACGTTGATGTACGAGAACAAACCGTTTACCTCAAGCGTAAGGGACGGGGCAGGATGAACATCCCCGGCGAAAAGGTTGATGTTAAGCTTGCCATTGTGAAAAATCCGCCGACGGTACAATCGAAGCGTTATGTACAACTCAAAATCAATCAAAAAGGAAAAAGATTTTCATCAAAGGGGTTGCTCGGCTCTCTCTTGATTTCAAGGAAGAAATCGGTAATTGAAAAATGACTCTCAGAGAGAGGTTTCCTGCGGAAAACAGGGATGTTAAATTGAAGATTTTCCTTATCAGAAGACTTTCCAGTATCAGGGTTGGGGTACTTAAGGCGCACTTTTTAGTAAGCCTGCTGTTTGTGCTTCTATCCATTCCGACACGTGCGAGGGCATCTACCGCCACGCCGGATAATAATGCAGTCGGGGCGACCACAAATTACTCTGTCACATTTACGCTTGCAGCCGGAGACAATTTGCCCAACACCGGCAGCATCACCATCACTTTTAGCAGCTCCGCTTTTACGCTTCCGAGTACGATGATAGCCTCCTCTCCTGACATTGGCGGAGGATTTACGCCTGCCACACCCGCTAACGATTCAACCGTGACGTTTGTACGCGACGGAACCGGGACGGCCTTGACAGCCGGAAACTCCTATACCATTCGTTTTGGCACCGTGGATAACCCTACCACAGCCAGCTCTTACACATTAACCGTTACTACAAGCGGCGGCACTTCAGACCTGAGCAGTGCTTTTTCAATCGTGGTGGGGTCCATCAGTCAAATTAGAATTGAAGACGCGGCGGGCGGCGGCGGCAGTGCAATAACGACAATCACGACGACGACCGACGATGATTCGCAACAATTTTTTGCAGTAGGCCGAGATCAGTTTAGTAATTTTGTGAGTGATGTTAGTGTGACTTGGAGTGTGACCGGGGGCATTGGCAGCGTCGGCGCTGCGGGTACAAGCACGACGTTGACTCTAATCCAAACCGGTTCAGGCGCTGTATTCGCCGATGATGGTTCCGGCCACACGGATGCAACCGGTACAATCACGGTGAGTGTGGGAGCGCTTGACCACATCGTGGTTGTCGAGGGAGCGAGCGGCGATGGCGCAGCGATGG
>JBHHWX010000126.1:0-12578 GCA_046756745.1 bacterium
TACAAGGCGCCTTATTTCAGGGCGGTAGAAATGTTGATCGGCGGCGAGCTCGAGATCTTCTTTGTGCCGGTTATCGCCGGAACGTATGACTTCCTGTGTACGATTACTGGCCATGCCGCAGCCGGAATGACCGGAAAGATCGTCATTACCGGCGGCGCAGGGTATGAGTTAGATTTGGAAGTCGACCCCGGTTTTGATACCGGCCTCATCACGGATCCCAGAACCTCTGGTGGCCATGCAGTCTGGACGACTGCAGAGGTCGTGACCGTCAACATGGTTGAAAACGCAGATGGATCTCTGGCTTACGATCCGGCTACTTTGAATTTGACCAAGGGTAAAGGCTACAAAATACACCTTGTCAATGCGGCCGGACATGTGAGTAAGCATTATTACACGGCCTCCGATTTTTATAAAACGGTGGTCACGCGCAAGGCCGAAGATGGCTATGGCGAGATCAAGATGCCTTACATGAAAGCTGTCGAGCTGTTAATCGGCGGAGAAACCGAGCTCTTTATGGTTCCGACTGTTTCCGGATCGTACGAAGTATTCTGCACCATTACCGGACACAAAGATAGGGGCATGAGTGGGCTGGTTATCGTAGTGGATTAGTAGCGGGACTTCTTATTCTTAAAAAACAGGGGGGGCTTTTTGCCCCCTCTGAAAAATCTGAAAACGAAGTCTAAAAAATGCAAAAGAAGATATTTTGCGTTTCATCAGCGGATGGCGAGTCTCCTAAGACTGGGAGACGCTCTCGCAATTCTGGGAGAGTCTGAGTTTCCTCTGGCTTAAGAGACTTCACCAAACAAAAAGTTAACTTTATAAATATTATTTACTTAGGCTGCATTTAGTGGTTTCTTACTCTCTCACAATTCAAAAACACGCTAATACCACTTTTTCCTTCGGTGGAAGTATAAACTGTAAACTTGTCTGAACTGGGATGTCATAAAGAAATGAAGAAGTTAATTAGTATGATCGTTCTTGTCGGGGGAATTTTTCTTGGCAGTTGGCAAGACAATCATTTTTCGATAATTCTTGACTCTGCCCTGGCATGCGACTACTGTCTCTTAACGCGAGGATTTATGCCGCTCGAAACGAAGCCAGGATTCGGACTGCGAGTGGACGCCAGATACACGGTTCTCAATTCCGTTTTCTCAGGCGCAAATCAAGTAATGAACCATGATGGCGAGAAGGAAACTCATTTTACCACACAGATCACGATGTTCTATAATTTCTCAGACAAATTCACCCTTGTTGGGATTTTGCCCATTCCGCGACGATCTGTGTCGTTAAATTCGCAAGAGGTTTACCACGATGAGGAAGAGGAAATGGGAGAGGAGCATGGCCATGCTCCGGTTCATAGACACACCGGATCAGGTACATCCTTTAATTTGGGTGACTTTAATATCTTAGGCAGATATACATTTTTGCGACTTAACTCATTTACGCAATCTACATCCCTGGCTCTGGAAGGCGGTATTAAAATTCCAAGCGGCAGCACCAACTCCCGGGATGCAGCGGGCAATTTCTTAGATGCGCACATACAACCTGGGACAGGCTCCTGGAATTATTTGATGGGATTTTCTTTGAATCACATCAACAACTATTTTGGCCTCTCCAGCAATTGGCTCTATTCGATCAACGCCACAGGCGAAGCCGGGGATGACGACTATCGATACGGCAACTGGTTGAATGCAGATATCGCTGTTAAATATGAACTTTTTTCTTCCCAGACGAATGAGCGAAGTCTCTTTTTGATACTTGGAATAAATGGTGAGCTCCGCGGCAAAGAGGAAATAAACGGCCGGATCATTGAAAATACCGGCGGCGAAGTTCTTTATTTCGCGCCTGGATTTCAATTCATGATGACACCGGCAATCTTTATCGAAGCTTCGTTTCAGTATCCAATTTATCATAATCTAAATGGGGAGGAACAACTTGGGGAAGACTTAAAGACGTATTTCGGTATCCATTATCTCTTATAATCGGACAATCAGCTCAAGCTCGGGGCTGTACAAAAAGTCTCAATGATCATGTCATTTCGAGTCCCGATATTCATGATAATCAGCGGGATTCGGAATGGCAAGGTAGGGCTTTTTGGGACAACCCCACTGGCAACTGCACTGCAATTCCTATTGGCATCGACTTCGTGTTGAGCTCATTATGAAGCTCACCCCCCTCCCGGCCCCCTCTCTTTTCAAGGGGAGGGGGATTCGGGGTGAGTACATCATGCGACTCGACCCTGGCGCTGTTTTTCATCCCAAGTTGGTGCACAAGGACAATTGCAGGTGAATTGGATTCCCACATCTGTTTAGCATTTAGGATTGCAAATCTTGAATGAGCATGTGGATATGTGTTGTGCGAGTGTTTGTGACCGGGTATCAAAGAGGAGGTGAGAAATGAAAGCTAATCGAATATATTTTCTTGTCGTTTGTCTGCTGGTCTCATCGTCGTTGGCCGTGGCTCAGGAATCCTTCGATGACAAGTTGGAGAAAGCATTGGGTTTGCTCAAAAAGCAGACAGAAATGGCCGCCGCCGCTGTAAAAGGGGAAAAAATCTACCGAGGCGCCTGTCTCCCGTGTCATGGGGTGAATGGCGATGGCAAAGGACCGTATTATGAGGCGCTCAATCCCAAGCCTCGTAATTTCACAACTGGAAAATTTAAGTTTCGCACCACCTCTTCCCGTTCGGTGCCAACGGATCAAGACCTCTTCAAAACAATATCAAAAGGGTTGCCCGGGACGTTCATGCCCGCCTGGGAAGATCTGCTTTCTGAAAAGGACCGGATGGCTTTGGTCCAGTACATCAAGACTTTTTCAAAAAGATTTGCGGTCTCTGGTGATTTAATTGAACGAAACGATGTGTCAAATCAAGTTCCCTACTCGCGTGACAGCATTCTCAAGGGTAGGAAGGTGTATAAAGAAATGGAATGTATAAAGTGTCACGGTGATGGGGGCAGGGGTGACGGGCCTTCCGCAGGTGACTTGAAGGACGACTGGGGGTATCGTATCCGGCCTGCTGATTTAAGAAAAAGTTGGAATTTTAGAGGGGGGAACTCGAGACAGGATATTTACCACAGATTTACAGGTGGGATATCCGGCACTCCCATGCCATCCATTGTTGAGAGCTTCGTCCTCGATGAAGAGATCGATGAGATCAAGATTAAGATTGAAGATGAAGAGGAGCTCACGGCTGAGGAACAGAAAAAGTATGATGAGGCAATGGCCGAGATACGCAAGAAGGTATGGCATCTTACTAATTATGTAAGAGCCCTTTCAAGAAGGCCGGGATTCTTTTACCGTTTGTTCGTTGAGGATACTGAGGTAACCAAACAGAGGAGCGGGGAAAAATGAAGGCTAAATTACCTAGGGTCATCTCATATCATGCGGGACTTATTTCGATCTGTATGTTTGTATGGGTTTCTTGTAGAGGGGATGGCGCCGGTTTGACGGAAAGCGGCGATTTGCCCACTGTAGGCCCTTTAAGCTTTGCCGGTCAAATTCAACCTATCTTCGACGCGAATTGCATTCGCTGTCATAAGGCCGGCGGGATTGGTTTCAATGCCACTGGCGGGGCGCAGAATAACGGGTTAGATTTAACCACGGGGAATTCTCATGGAAGATTAGTAAATCAGCCGACTTTTGAAGCCCCGAGCGTCGAACCAAAACTTCGAGTCAATCCTGGCGCTCCGGACGGAAGCTATCTTGTTCAAAAAATCACTTCTTCTTCGCCCAAATTCGGAAACCGTATGCCGTTGGATGGACCGCCTTTTCTTTCGCAAGGCGATATTCAATTGATCCGCGATTGGATTGAACAGGGTGCGCCAAATAATTAGGAGGAGGGAAGCGATGACCAAGCATTTAGGCAGTATTGTCATAGTTATTGTTTTATCCGTTGCGGTTTTTGTTTTTGAGATTTTGCCGGCTCGCGCCGAACCCTATCTTGCGATTCGTACGGGATTTAAATGCAGTCAGTGTCACGTGAACCGTACTGGCGGCGGCAAACGGACGGCCTTTGGCGTCATCTACGCTCAGACGCGGCTCTACACCAAGATCATCAAATCTGCCAAGGGGTCCAATTTTTTTGATGGAAAATTGAGTGATACGGTCTCAATTGGAGCCAATTTTCGCGCGGACGATGTTTCTGTATTCAAATATGAAAGCCCTCTCGCCGGCAAAGAAGACTTTAGCAATAGTACCAGAATTTCAGAGGCCAATATCTATCTACAGGTGGATGTGATACCTGATGTTTTGACGGTTTATGTTGACCAAACACTACAACCGAGCGCCAATCGCGAACTCTTTGGTTTGCTGCAAAATCTGCCTCTCAAGTCGTATCTAAAGATTGGCCGGATGTTGCTTCCGTATGGCTTGCGTTTGCTGAACGATGATGCATTTATACGAAATAGAACTGGCTACACTTATAGCGGCCACGACATCGCCGCGGAAGTGGGGGTGGAGCCCGGCCCCATTTCACTGGTTGCAAATGTGACCCGGAACCAGCTCTCCCTGGTTGGTTCGACTGTTTTTCGCCGATTTCGGGTTGGGGGATCCTATGGCCGAAATATCCGGCAGAGCGGCGAGTACGTACTGGGCGCTTTCGCCGGTCTGAATTTTGGCCGTTTTACTTTGCTCGGAGAGGGTGATTTCATCAGAAATAAGAACACCGATCTTGACCAATTTGCCGGGTTAGCTGAGCTGAATTTTCTGATTCGACGCGGACTCAATTTCAAGGCCACGTATGAATTTTTTGACCGGAACCGGGATGTGCCCAACGACCGCGATGGCCAGGAGCGCATTACACTGGGTCTGGAGCCTTTTATAACCCAGTTTCTACAACTTGGCATATTTTACCGGATCAACCGCTTTATCCCGCAAAACACGTCCCTTAACCAGGATCAATTGACCGTTCAGTTTCATGTGTTCCTTTGATAACTGAAGATAACGCGCGAAAGGTACGGAATGAAGGTACGAAATCGGCTCTGTTTATACGGAAGGAACGACCCATTGGAAAACATAACTTCGAGATCCCAAAGAACATCTTTGGACACCCGGCCCTGGCTTGTGCACGTTTTCGTGGCGCTGTTATTTGTGTTCATTTTTGCAGGCGCTCTGTTTGCGCAGGTGCCGCAGGAGACTCCGCAATACCGGGAGTTTCCGGTTGTGGGCAGCCGGGTGGCCATGTGGGTGGTCGGACAACTGCATCTGATGTTCGCCGCTTTCATTCTCGGCGTGCCGATTTTTGCGGTCATTATCGAGTTCGTCGGCGTGCGTACGAAGGACCCGCGTTACGACCGTATGGCAAAAGAGTTCATCAAACTCTGTCTGGTGGCGTTTTCTACTACGGCCCTGCTGGGCGTTGCCCTCCTGTTCATGCTGGTCGCGCTCTATCCGAAGTTCTTCGGATACATGACCAATATTTTCTCTCCGACCTATCTTGTGTATGTCCTGCTGTTCTTTGGTGAGACCTTCACTTTGTATCTCTATTGGTACACCTGGGACCGGCTCATGAACCTGAAATGGGTGCATCTGACCCTGGGCGTGATGCTGAATCTCTTTGGCACGGCCATTATGTTTGTGGCCAACGCCTGGCTGACGTTTATGACCAGCCCCGCTGGCATCGACGAAAGCGGCGCTCTGCTCAGCGTTTGGGACGCGGTGACCAATTTCACTTGGATGCCTATCAACATTCACCGCCTGATTGCCAACGTGGCGTTCGGCGGCTCTATCGTGGCGGCCTATTCAGCGGTTCGTTTTATTACAGCCAAAACAAGCGAAGACAAAGCGCACTACGACTGGATGGGGTACACCGGCAATTTCATCGCCATCAGTGCGCTCATCCCGCTGCCGTTTGCCGGCTACTGGTTGGGTAAAGAGATCTACGAGTTCAACCAGACCATGGGCATCAACATGATGGGTAGCCTCTTCTCTTGGCTGTTCATTATTCAAGCGGCCATGATCGGCGTGCTGTTTCTGGGGATGAATTTTTATCTCTGGTCGGGTATGAACCGGATCAGCGGAGCGGAACGATATGCCAAATACCGGCCCCTGATGTTCGCGATTTTGATCGCCTGCATCGCGGTGTGGGCGACTCCCAGAACCCTGGTGCTGAGCCAAGCGGAAAAGGCGGCCATCGGCGGCGAACACCATCCGCTGGTCGGGGTGTTCGGCGTGATGTCGGCCAAGAATACCGCGGTTAACTTGATCATCTTGACCACTTTTCTCGCCTTTCTTTTTTACCGCCGTACCGGCAAAAGCCCGGTAACCAAATGGGCCAAGAGCGCAAATATTGCCATAACCGGCATTTTCGGCGCCGCGACGATTGCTGTCATCTTCATTGGTGTAATGGGATATTACGTGCCCAGCCTGACGCGTGTGAACGTTTTGACCCCAGGGCAGGTGATCATTGTTCTGACGGTTTTGCTCACGGTAACCATTATCGATGTCATATTATACCGCCGGGCCTCGGTGCAGGGAGAAGTGCAATGGGGCAAGATGACCAACCGTTCTCAGTATGCCCTTATTTTGCTGGCGGTCACGTTTACTTCGTTGATGGGGCTGATGGGCTACGCACGTTCGGGGCTGCGAGAAGACTGGCATGTCTTCGGGGTGATGCGCGATACCTCTCCCGGCGCCTTCACGCCCACGCTCGGAGACGCCTCAAATATCATTGCGGCGATTGTGTTTGTCTTCTTTGCCATGATCCTGTTCATCTTTTGGCTGGGATCGGTTGGTGAGAAGAAGGAGGGGAAGGTAAACTAAAGGGATGAGATGAAATTCGAAATACGAAACAAATTCGAATGAGCAAATTACAAATCTAAAAAAATATGATTAAGATTAAGTTTCTGTTTATTCTAAAACTCTGTTTTGGAACGCAATTGATTGAGAAACTCTGTTTCCAGAAGCGGTTTTGCAATCGGCGAAGGTTCAACAACTCCTTGTCTTTGCGAGGAGGCCTGCGGCTGTCTGACGACGAAGCAATTTCGTTGCAAATGGCATGAAATTGCTTTGCTCTTGTCGGTCGCACGCACAGACGGGGTAATATTTAACAATAGAACAATGCAACAAAACCAAGAGAATCCATGCAAAGAATCAGTCTAAAAATACTCGCCTTTGTTTTTTTGCTCATCAGCCTCACTGCGTATGTGATGGGCGCAGAGTCTTTTCTGCTCCCATGGACAGTCTGGGTTTTTCTGTTGATCTGCATCAATCTGGCGGTCTGGCAGAAGTTGATGCGCCTGGCGACCTTTACAATGCTGGTCATTTGGTCTTATGCTTTGCTCGGAAATCTCATCCCCCAGTCTACATCCGGTCCATCGGTGGATGTTGGCGATATCGAACGAACGCCGGATGCGTTCATTGCCGCCGGCGAAGCTCTATTTAACGGTAAGGGCAAATGCTCCACTTGCCACGTTATCGGACAGGGCGCTACCAAGCCGCGGTGCCCTGATTTGGAGAATATTGGCATCGCAGCGGAAAGCCGCAAGCCGGGTATGTCGGCGAAAGACTATTTTGTGGAGTCTTTATACATGCCGTCGACTTATCTAGTGCAGGGATACGGCAAGATCATGCCGGAGATCTGGAAACCGCCAATCGCGCTCACCCCCCTCGAGATCGAAACCGTCATCGCTTTTCTGCAAAGTCAAGGCGGGGAGCCGGATTTGACGCCCATCAAACCACCGGTAGACGTTACGGCGTTTGAAGAAACGCCACAAAGAGAGTTAAAAGGCGATCCGGAAATGGGCCAGTATGTTTTTATTGAGCATCTGGAATGCATCAAATGCCACAAGGTTGGCGACGAAGGGGGGCAGGGTGGGGTCGGCCCGGATCTGACCGAAATCGGCGCGCTCAACACAGTCGATTACATCGAAGAGTCGATCCTCGATCCCAATGCCAACATCGTGTCCGGATACGGCTGGACTATGCTCAGGCTTGAAAGCGGTGAAAAATTCAGCGGCACGATAATCCAAGAGGACGAGGTGAAGCTCACACTGCTTTTAGATGAGGGTATGGGACTTCGCGCCGGTCAGGAGCAAATCGTGGCCAAAAAGGACCTCAAGATCCGAAAGATTCGGAGGACAAAAGATATTTTGGGCCAGGGGTATTTCTGGATTCAGGCTGTTGTTAAAGAGAATAAAAACGTCAGCGGGGTCATTACCGAGGAAGACGAGACCACCCTGACTCTCAAAGCCAGCGATGACCTGGTTAAAATTACCAAGAGTGATATCACCCGAATTGAGGGAAGAAAGATGATGGTGACTTCCAAAATGCCCATGTATGACGAGGTGATTACCATCAGGCAGTTCGAAGATCTGCTGACGTATTTGGCGAGTTTGAAAGGGGAATGACTCGATGCTAATATACGAATGATGCGGACATTGACATCGAACGAAGTGCTCTGATTCGTATCATTCGTATGAATTCGTATATTAGCATCGCATCAGATTCGTATATTAGCATCGCATCAAAGGAAGATTCATGAAGAAATTGTCGAGTTTCACGAAAGCGGTTCTTCTCACTGGCGTCTGTTTTGTTGTTCTCAATTATGTTGTGACGCCGCCTTTGCCGGCGAGTCTGGTCACTCTCTACATGGGGCTGATCATCATTGCGGTCTTGACTCAGATTTCTATCGAGGATGAAAAGCTGAGAGAATTTGTACGGCCGGTAAAAGACGTTTTGGTCAAAGAAGAAAAGGCCAAAGCGCGCATGATATTGTTTTCAATGTTCCCGGCGCTGGTAGCCTTCATGGTAATTTCATACTACACTGTGAGCGCCGACCCACCGGCAGAGCTGCGTACAGTTCATCCGGCGCCGCCGCCCGAGATCGAGTTTCGCGGACAAAAAATAAAGCTAGAAGGATTGGAAAATCCGTTCCGCCATGACGCTAAAAATTTCTCTAAAAATGTCGACGAAGGCCGGACTATTTATTATCAAAATTGTCACTTTTGTCATGGCGACAATTTGGACGGCAACGGCATGTTTGCCGATGGCTTCAATCCCCGCCCGGCAGACTTCCGCGACCCCGGTACCATTGCCATGTTGCAGGAGTCCTTCGTGTTCTGGCGGATCAGCAAAGGCGGACCCGGGCTGCCCAGGGCTTCCACGCCCTGGAATTCCGCTATGCCAGTCTGGGAAACGATGCTGACACAGGATGAGATTTGGAAAGTGATCCTGTTTATTTATGACGCCACCGGGCAAACGCCGAGGACGTGGGAGTGATTGAGGCTAAGGCTAAGGCTAAGGCTAAGGCTAAGAAGACCCTTTAACTTAGAGGAATGACGAATGTCGAAACGCTTGCAACTTGCCACACTTGAAACGCGAGGCTGATATAATGCTTGATAATAAATATTATTCGGGAATTTTCTTAGCAGTCGCACTAAGCGTGATCTCTGCGCAGGCTGTGCAAGAAAAATCGTCCGATGCGGCCGACGATAAAAACATCGTCGCGGGCAAAAAGATTTACGAGGAGAAATGCGCCCACTGTCACGGCGCCGAAGGCAAGGGCGACGGACCGGCGGCTGAGCGTCTAAGCCCGCGCCCGAGGGATTTTACCCGCGCTAAATATAAAATTCGCTCCACCGACTCGCGTGAGCTGCCGACGGATGAAGACCTGTACAACATCGTCAGCAACGGCATGCCCGGCACTTCCATGCCGGCTTGGGACGATTTGAGCGCCGATGAGCGCCGGAAGGTTGTGGCCTACATCAAGACTTTCTCGAAGCGATTCGATCAGGCTGAGACGCCGCCGAAAAAACTAAATCTGGGCGACAAGGTTACTTTTTCCGAGGAGAGTGTGACAGCAGGCAGGCAGGTTTATGAGGAAATCGAGTGTTTCAAATGCCACGGTCTGGAAGGACGCGGCGACGGCCAGTCAGCTCTAAGCCTGGTGGATGAATGGGATTATCCCATTCGCCCGGCAGATTTGACCGAAAGCTGGACATTCCGCGGCGGCAGCTCGACTGAAGATATTTACAAGCGCTTTATCGCCGGACTGGACGGCACGCCGATGCCTTCCATCGTTGGCAGTTTCGTGATGGACGAGGAAATTGAAGAGATTCAGATAAAAATCGAAGATGAAGAGGAGTTGACGGACGAGGAGCGCGAGAAGTTCGAAAAGGCCATGGCAGAGGTTCGCGTCAGGAGCTGGCATTTGGCGAATTACGTGCGCTCTTTGGCGCCGAAAGAAAAGCCGGAAGTCGAGGTTGTGCTCAAATCGAAGCTGGTTGAGGGAGAGCTGCCGCAGGAGATCGATGACCCGCGATGGGATGAATTAGAAAGAAATTTCTATCCTCTTGTCGGTCAGGTCATTCTGGAGCCGCGGAACTTTACGCCTTCTGTGGACGCGGTGTTTGTGAAATCCATGTACAACGACAAAGAGGTCGCCTTCTTGTTAACCTGGGACGATCCCTCTCTGAGCGTCTTATCGGATAGTTCGGAGCGCTCTGAGACAATCGAGAATGTGGAACAAGCAACGATTCACGATGACGCCATCGCTCTGCAGTTTCCGGTGAAGCTCTCGGATAAGCCGGACCGCCCGTACTTTCTCATGGGCGACGCCCGAAAGCGCGTCTATCTCTGGCGCTGGCAGGCGTCCCATTCTTTCGGAATGGAAACCCAAGAGAGCGGGATTCTGCCGGCCACAGAGGCAAATGCCAAGGGCATAATTGAGATCACAAAACAATCGGCTGCCAGTCAAAATGTGTTCACGAAAGTTGCCTACAGCAACGGCCGTTACCAGTTATTGGCCAAACGATCCCTGACCACAGACGATAAAAACGATCTGCAATTCGAGGCGGGAAGATTCATCCCAATTGCTTATTTTGCTTGGGATGGCGCAAGTGGGGAGGTTGGAGCTCAATGTTCCGTTTCCACCTGGTATTATCTTCTACTGGAAAAACCAGCTTCGAGGAAACCATACTTTTACGCCCCGATCGCGGCGATTTTGGCGATCATTTTCCAGTTCTTTGTTATGCACAGCGTGCGTCGGAGAACGGTACGACCGTAAGCTTTCACATTATCTTTCATGTTTTCAAAGCAAGGAGAGGAGGGTACAGAAATGAAAAAGTTTGTTTTGGTTTTGGTCGCATTTATTTTTATGTGCGGAAATCTTTTTGCCCAGATCACCGCCAACCAGTTCGACAACTTTGAGGATGGCACCACGCAGGGATGGCACCACGGGGCGGCGAGTCCGAATCCGCCGACAAACATTGCAACCGGAGGTCCAGCGGGCGCGGGAGACAACTATCTGGAGATTAAATCCAAAGGCGGCGGCGGTCCTGGGGCTAAGCTTGTCGCCTTTAACTCTACCCAATGGATCGGCGATTATACCACCGCCGGCGTGACCCACATAGCAGCCATGATGAACAATTTGGGCAGCACGGCTCTGGAGATGCGAATGCTTCTTGAGGGTGCTGGTGGGAACTTTTTGTCAACCAACGGCATCGCCTTGGCAGCGGGCAGCGGCTGGACCGAGGTTGTGTTTCCTGTGGGGCCGAATGATTTGACTGCCGGCACTGGCGCTATAGGAGGCGCTGCTGGTACAAACGTCAATGCGACGCTAAGCGGGGTAACAAAGTTGAGGTTATTCCACAGTACCAGCGCCTCTGAACCCGGTCCACCCATTGTCGCAACCTTGGGCGTCGATAATATCACCGCCGGCTCCGTCGCCGTACCTGTCGAATTGTCTTTATTCACGGCGGCAAGCACCTCTGACGGTGTTATCTTGAGCTGGCGAACCGAGAGCGAGACCAACAATTTCGGATTCGAGGTTCAACGTTCCGCCGATGCCGAGTGGAAAAAGATAGGGTTCGTCAAAGGAAGCGGATCAACGGTCGTTCCTCAGAGTTATGAATTTATGGACGAATTATCGGATATCGATAAGACTGTGCTCAAAATCAACTATCGCTTAAAACAGATTGACATGGACGGTTCTTTTGAATATTCGAAGATGATAACCATTCGTTTAAATTTTCCAAAAACACATCAACTTGCCCAGAACTTTCCCAATCCCTTTAACCCGTCAACGACCATTTCTTTTGCCTTAGCGAATTCAAATTTCGTTAGCTTGAAAATCTATGATATTCGTGGGCATGAAATTCGAAGTCTGGTCAATGAGTTTCTGAATAAAGGCTCCTATTCAATGCTTTTTGAAGCTCATGAGCTAGCCAGCGGCGCCTATTTCTACAAATTGAAGGTCGGAAGTGAATTTGTGGAGATAAAAAAAATGGTACTCATGCGTTAAGCGAAAGATTCACATAAAATAATATACACTCATTATTAACCTATTAACTGGAGGGACAAGTATGAAACGAACCAAAGTAGCGCTAATAACCTTAACAATGAGTTTGACTCTTATCGGGATGACCAGGGGGCAGGACGGCGGGAGCATCAGTGGCGCCGTCACCTACAAAGGCACGGCCCCGGCGCCGGCAAAGCTGAAGGTCGACAAAGATATGGAAATCTGTGGAAAGGAAGCGAAGTATTCAGAAGATCTGCTGATCTCAAAGGCGGGGGGGCTTCAGAATGTGGTCGTACAGGTTGTCGGTGCAAAAGGGGAAGTGACCATAGCCAAAGGTAAGGATA
>JBHHWX010000127.1:0-12503 GCA_046756745.1 bacterium
CACGTGAACTCGGAGTACAAAGCTTTAGCTTTGCAATGATAAATCATTGCACTCCTCTTCAGACGCTTACAACGTTTTTAATTCCGATAAATTCTGTTTCAAGAATTTTGCTTGACTTTTGATTCAGGATTATATATATTTAGCGCGATTTTTTGGCACTCATCGCTTAAGGGTGCTAATAACTAATTGTTTAACAGTTTTAAATTTTTAAGGAGGTAATTCATGAATGTAAAACCGTTGTCGGATAGGGTTATTGTCAGGCCTGTCGACGCTGAAGAAAAAACAAAGGGCAGTATTATTATTCCTGATACTGCAAAAGAAAAGCCTCAAGAAGGTGAAGTTGTCGCGGTTGGACCCGGCAAGTTCAACGACGCGGGTAGTAAAGTGGATATGGAAGTAAAAAAAGGGGATCGTGTTCTTTATGGAAAGTATTCCGGTACGGAGGTGACCATAGAAGGCACAGATTATTTGATCATGCGTGAAAGCGATATTTTAGCCGTAATTTAATGAAGGAAAAACCACTTATCAAAAAAATAAAGGAGGACTACAAGTATGTCAGCAAAATCCATTGAGTTTAGTACCGATGCTCGTGCTTCATTGAAAAAAGGCGTGGATCGGTTAGCTGAGGCCGTAAAAGTAACGTTAGGCCCAAAAGGTAGAAATGTTGTTATTGATAAAAAATTTGGCGCTCCGACGATTACCAAAGACGGCGTTACGGTTGCAAAAGAAATTGAATTAGAAGATCCGGTTGAAAATATGGGCGCCCAAATGGTCAAAGAAGTGGCCTCTAAAACCAGTGATGTTGCAGGTGACGGGACGACCACGGCAACGATTCTGGCACAGGCGATTTTTCGTGAAGGCCTTAAGAATGTGACCGCCGGTTCGAACCCTATGCACTTAAAGCGCGGAATCGACCAAGCTGTGGATAAAACAATCGAGGCGATAAAGAATCTGAGCAGAGAAGTTTCCGGCAAAACCGAGATCGCTCAAGTTGGCGCTATTTCGGCAAATAACGATAAGTCAGTCGGCGAGTTGATCTCCGATGCTATGGAAAAAGTCGGCAAAGATGGCGTCATTACGGTTGAAGAAGCGAAAAGCACCGATACCAGTCTCGATGTTGTCGAAGGAATGCAATTCGATCGTGGCTATCTTTCTCCCTACTTTGTGACCAATCCTGAGTCCATGGAAGTCGAGTTAGAGGATCCGATGATTCTGATTCACGACAAGAAGATCAGCGTCATGAAGGATCTCCTGCCCATCCTCGAGAAAGTGGCACAAATGGGCAAACCTTTTCTTCTGATCGCCGAAGATATTGAAGGGGAAGCATTGGCTACTCTCGTGGTGAACAAGCTGCGTGGGACCCTCAAAGTCGCGGCTGTTAAAGCGCCCGGATTCGGTGATCGTCGTAAGGCCATGTTGGACGATATTGCTATTCTGACCGGAGGACGTGTTATCTCCGAAGACGCCGGTTTCAAATTGGAGAATGCGACAACCTCTGACTTAGGTCGTGCGAAGCGAGTGTCAATCGATAAAGATGACACCACTATTGTCGAAGGCGCTGGCAGCACGGACGATATCAAGGGGCGAATTGGGCAAATAAGAAAGCAAATCGAAACCACAAGTTCAGACTACGATAAGGAGAAATTACAGGAACGCTTGGCCAAACTTGCCGGCGGCGTTGCTGTTTTGAAAGTCGGCGCTGCAACAGAAGTGGAAATGAAAGAAAAAAAGGCCAGAGTTGAAGATGCCCTGCATGCAACTCGTGCAGCAGTTGAAGAAGGTATTGTTCCGGGTGGCGGAGTCGCCTTTGTTCGCGCCTTGAAAACTTTGGATTCGCTAAAAATGGAAGGTGATGAAAAAGTTGGCGTGGACATCGTTCGTCGCGCTTTGGAAGAACCTCTACGTCAGATCGCAAATAATGCCGGTCAGGAAGGGGCCATCGTCGTTCAGAAAGTCAGCGAAAATAGCGATCCCAATTACGGATTTAACGCTGACACCGATTCTTATGGAGACATGTTGAAGGATGGCGTTATCGATCCGACTAAAGTAACGCGCGTGGCTTTGGAAAACGCCGCGAGTGTCGCGGGCTTGTTACTGATGACCGAGACGACTATCGTGGAGAAGCCGGAACCGGAAAAACCTGCACCGCCAATGCCTCCGGGCGGCGGAATGGGCGGAATGTATTAATGAAGCCTGGATAAATTCAAAATTTAAAAGGCCGTCTGCCACAGGTAGGCGGCCTTTTTTTATCTTGACAAAATTTGCCAGTTTTAATATATTCATCTATATTTATTTGACTATGAAAACATTTCGTTCGACTTTTTCGAAGAAAATAAAAGGCGTGGTCACTCGCCTTTTTGTTTTTATAGAGTTCCTACGGATGTACAAATAAAATCGTTCGTTGGCGCAACTTGAGATGTTTATGAGCAGTGAACGTATCTTTATCGGCTTGGGTTCAAATCTCAATAACCGGCTGTTTTATCTTCAGCAAGCCTTACAAAAAATCATTGCTTCACCGCACGTAAATCTTGTCACATTCTCTTCAGTTTATGAGACCGAACCGGTAGGATGTATAAATCAGGATTGTTTCTTGAATATGGTTGCCGAAATACATACCTTGCTATTACCTGATTCTTTTTTAATGCATATCCAAAAAATTGAATCTGAACTCGGGCGCGTACGTAACTTACGTTGGGGCCCGCGTACCATCGATATCGATATTCTCTACTGGGGAGAAAGAATCATCAAAAACGATGATTTGTGTATTCCGCACCCCGAGGTTGAGAAAAGAAGATTTGTTTTAAAACCACTGTATGAGATTGCGCCCGAGTTTAAAGCTCCTCCAAAGTTTTTGCGAATTGGTCAACTAATATGCCGTCTTTCAAATGAGCAGAAAGTTTCCATACATCTGCCAAAAGAAAGTTGTGTGTTGAACTAAACTCATGAGGCTTTCTTGCGTTTGCAGTATCTGGCAGTTGAAGGTGTGATAGGGGTTGGTAAAACCAGCTTAGCGACAAGATTGTCGGAGCACTTTAACGCAAAATTACTGTTTGAACAGCATGAGGAAAATCCTTTTCTACCGGATTTTTATCAGAATCCACGTCAGTTTGCCTTTCAAACGCAATTATTCTTCTTGTTGAGCCGCTACAAACAGCAACAGGAGATTCCACAAAGAGAATTATTTCATGAGTTGTTAATTTCCGACTATATCTTTGCAAAAGATCGAATTTTTGCTTCAGTGAATTTGGAAGACCGGGAATTGCTCCTGTATGATAAAATAGCCTCGCTTTTGGAGCGCGATATCTCTCATCCTGATTTGGTTATCTATTTGCAGTCGAGCACGGAACGCATTATGTCCAACATTAAGAAACGCAACCGGGACTATGAGAGACCGATAACCGAAGAGTATATCCGTGCTTTAAATGAAGCTTACAATCAATTTTTTATCAATTATAACAGGTCTCCTTTGCTGATAATTAATGCGACGGAAATCGACTTCGTGCACCGGGAAGAGGATTTTAAAGATTTGGCAGCGCAAGTTACGCGGCCGATTTCAAAGACAGAGTATTATTCACCTACAAGATAATATTGGAAAATCCGATGCTCAGACTTTTCATAATTGGATTGTTATTTTACTTTGGTTACAAAATATTGACCGGTTTAACCGGGATTTCCGATAGCAAAAAACAGAAAGTTCAAGGTTCCAGAAAAGGAAACCCACCTTTAGATCTCGGTAATCATGAAGTAGAAGATGCGGATTTTGAAGATATCGATTGAGAACCCACTTTTTTTGACTTTCCTTTTGATTTCAAAACATAAAAGCTGTATATTATCATTTATTGCGTTTCAGAGAAATATGAAGATATTTTTTGTCTTTACGATTCTGTGTCTAAGTTTAGGTGAATTGTCATCCCTCTTTGCACAGTCAAATACTCATAATGATTCCGATTTATCTGCGAAGTCTGATTCGTTAACTAAAGTCAAGTTGAGGCGGAAGTCACCCAAAAGTGCCATGATTCGCTCATTAGCCTTCCCTGGCGCCGGGCAGTGGTATAACGAACAAAAAATAAAGGCGGCTTTGGTTGTGGCGACTCAAGGGGTGCTTATCGGGCTGCGTTTTCATTTTGATAACAAAGCGAAAGTAAGCGAACCCGGTTCCCTGAAGAGAGCCGCAAATATAGATCGCAGGAATCAAACATACTGGATTATGGGCGCTGTTGTGCTGGTGAGTATGCTGGATGCCTATATCGACGCCCATTTATTCGATTTTGACACTGGTCCTGACCTGACGATGAAGACTGGGGTTCAAGTAGAAACGAGCCAGGTTTTGCATGCTTCGAAATATGTTGGATTATCTCTAAAAGTTCGATTTTAATCAAAGTCGTCATTAATCGGAGGGAGAGAGTATTATGAACGCAAATGGGAATAAACGCGGTCTTTGGTCGTCAAAGTTAGGTTTTATTTTGGCGGGCGCGGGTTCGGCAATCGGTCTTGGCAACATCTGGCGGTTTCCAATGGTCACTGCGCAAAATGGTGGCGCTGTATTTGTACTGTTTTACTTAGTGAGTGTTGTTCTGATTTGTTTTTCAGTCATGATTGCCGAATTAACCTTGGGGCGAAATACGCAGCGCAACCCGGTGGGAGTTTACAATAATTTAGCCCCGGGTAGTTCTTGGAAATATTTGGGCTTGCTCGGAGTGATCACCGGTTGGGGAATTTCGTCATTTTATAGCGTCGTTGCCGGGTGGACGCTTGGCTATATTTTTTTTACAGCGACCGGCGTTTTTACACAATTGGGGGGTGATCCGGGCGGCGTTTCACAAGTATTTGGCGATTTTGTTGCCAATCCCTATTCATCAATTGGACTCCATGCTGCATTTATTTTCTTAACCATGCTTATTCTTTTTGGCGGCGTTAAAGCGGGAATTGAAAAATGGTCCAAAATACTCATGCCGGTTTTGCTGGGGCTATTGATTCTTCTGGTGGTTAGATCGGTGACTTTTTCGCAGGCCAGCATTGGATTGTCCTTCTATTTGAAACCCGATTGGTCGGCTTTTTCTGGAAGTAACGCAGGAAAAACAATCGTTGCCGCCGTTGGCCAGGCTTTTTTCTCTTTAAGTCTGGGAATGGGAACGATGATCACCTACGGCAGCTATCTCTCGAAAAAGGAGAATATCGTTTCATCGGCGCGCTGGGTGGCTTTTCTCGATACATTAATCGCACTCCTTGCGGGATTGGTGATCTTTCCTGCGCTCTTTTCATCTGGTTTGGACAATTTAATTGATAAACCTGGGGCCGGGTTAATCTTTCAAGTCTTGCCAAACGTTTTCAATGAGATTCCTTTCGGCAACGTATTTGGCACCGCGTTTTTCATTCTTCTGGCCATCGCTGCGGTCACCTCTTTGATTTCAATTCTTGAAGTTCCGGCGGCTTATTTTATTGACGAGATGAAATGGTCGAGGAAGAAGTCCGTACTCATTTCTGGCATAGGCGCATTTATGGTCGGTATCCCTGCTGCATTAAGCTTGGGCGCGGTGGACGGGTTATCAAAAATCGTGACGATTCAGGATGCTTATGGCGAGAAAAATTACGGGTTTCTGGATTTGATGAACTTAGTCTTCGGTCAATATTCACTGATCATCGGATCGTTAGGTGTGGCTCTTTTTGTAGGCTGGAAATGGGGAATGTCTAAGATTAATGCAGAAATCACTGAGGGGCATCCCGAATTCAAATATAAAAAACCGCTGTCGTTTTTTCTTCGGTTGTTTACGCCCATTGCTATTGCGGGATTACTCATTTATTTGATTTTGAATCCGAATGCGTTTTATTAACACCCAACTCGACAAACCCAACTGTAATTGTGGAATAGTAGGCGTCTTTGGCCATCACGACGCCGCGATTTTTGCGTACCAGAGTTTGTATGCTCTGCAGCATCGCGGCCAGGAAAGCTCGGGCATTGTCTCCAGCGACGGCGAGACCGTGTTTCGACACATCGGCATGGGCCTGGTAAATGACGCTTTTGCGGACCTTTCCATTCTAAAGGAGCTTAAGGGACACTTGGCAATTGGGCATAATCGTTATTCGACAACCGGTTCCACCATGCTGCACAATGCTCAGCCTTTCGTGGCTAATTTTAAAGACGGTCCCTTGGCGATTTCCCACAACGGTAATTTCGTAAATTCGGGGACGGTACGTTCGGAATTAGTCGCGGAAGGCGCTATCTTCCAAACGACGTCTGATACGGAAGTGGCTCTCCATCTGATGGCGCGGTCTAAAAAACAGACTTTAGTTGAAAAAATTCAGGATGCTTTTCAGCAGTTGAAGGGCGCCTATTCGATGGTTTTGCTGACCTGTGACAGCATTGTCGCCGTCCGGGACCCACGCGGCTGGCGACCTCTCTGTCTTGGAATAAAAGACCAAGCTTTTTTTATTACTTCAGAGTCGTGCGCTCTCGATTTGATCGGGGCGCAATATATTCGAGAAATCGAGCCCGGGGAAATTTTAATGATTGATAACTCAGGCGTGAAAACATACTGGCTGGAAGAAAAGGCCGAACGCAGCGCCTGTATTTTCGAATATGTCTATTTCTCAAGACCCGACAGCAAGATATTCGATGAAAATGTCGATAAGGCGCGCCGAAAACTCGGTAAGAATTTGGCCCTCGAACACCCGGTCGATGCGGATATCGTCATCTCCGTGCCAGACTCTTCGAATACCGCGGCTTTAGGATTCTCGAGCCGTTCCGGTATTAAATTCGAAATCGGGCTCATTCGAAATCACTATGTGGGACGTACTTTTATTCATCCACAGCAGCTCGAACGCGATTTTAAGGTCCGGGTAAAATTTAATCCGGTCGAAGGGGTTCTCAAAGGACGCCGGGTTGTGCTGGTCGACGATTCCATTGTCCGGGGAACCACCCTTAAACTTCTCACAACTATGCTGCGGAAAGCAGGGGCGAAAGAAGTCCATGTCCGTATCAGCTCTCCGCCGATTATCTCTCCGTGTTTTTACGGGATGGATTTTCCTACGAAAGACGAGCTCATCGCTTCAAATAAGACCGTAGAGAAAATTAGAGAATATCTAGGCGTGAACAGCCTCGGCTATCTCTCGCTGGAAGGTATGATCGATGCGGTTTCAAACAGCCGCAAAGGTTTTTGTGCGGCCTGTTTTACCGGCGACTATCCACTTCATCCTGAAGAGGGTGCAAAAAAAATGCAGTATGAAGTCCCGAATCCGGACAATTCGGAAATCCCAAAAACCAAATTCCAAAGTGAACCGAATTTGACTTCTCGAGTACTAATCAAAAATAGATGAGGCCTATGAAACAGATTCTCAAATTATTCGATTATATTTTTATTTTAAGACCGACGTTGTTTTTTCCGATCTGGACGATTTTCTTGGCGGGTTTTTTTGTTCAAAGTAAATTCGGGGTGGCCGCACCCTCCAATGGAGTGAATAACGGATATATTACTAGCAGCAGCCAAATGGACTTTCTATGGGTCGGACTGTTTCTGACCTTACTGATGGGTGCGGTTTTTATTTTAAATCAAATCACCGACAGAGTTTCGGACAAAAAAAACAACAAGCTTTTTTTAATCGCACAGGGTCATATTTCACCGAAAGCCGCACTCGTAGAAGCGGTGATTTTAATTGTGCCGGCCCTTATCTTTGGTTTTATTTTTTCTAAAAGCGCCGCCATTACCAGAAATATGGGGCTGGTCTTTCTGACGCTTTTTCTCTTGACCGGTATTGTATACAGTTTCAAGCCGTTCAACTGGAAAGATCGCCCCCTCCTCGGATTGTGCGCAAACATACTTGGCGCACTGCTCATATTTAGCAGCGGCTGGATTATATATGGAATTCCAACTGAGAAAATGTTGCTGCATGCCTGTCCTTACATATGCGCTGTCGCTGCGGTTTATCTGTATACAACCTTACCGGATAGAAAAGGCGACCATGAAACGCAAAAAATCACATTCGCGGTGAAGTACGGTTTTAAAACAACGATTTATATAGGATGTGCACTGGAGTTTCTGTCATTGATCACGGCTTATCTGGCGCAAGATGAAATTATTTTTTATCCCGCATTTTTCTCTATGCTCTTTTTCGTCTGGACTCTTATCAAAGCGCGTATGGAGGATGTTTTCCGTGCCATAAAATTTCCTATTTTGATATTAGCTCTTACAGTCGCTATCAAGTACGAGGTGCAATACGACTCGTTTATTTATTTTTATCTTTTGTTCGGAGTGTACTTTGTTTCGAAGATTTACTATAAATTACGGTTTGGACTGAACTATCCCAGCCTCTCGGCTTAATAAGTGTTACCCACAAAGGAGATTGTTCGTGATTGGAGTCATCAACGACAAATGCGATTTTTGTGGAGTCTGTGTCGCCGTCTGTCCCGTCGACTGCATCGATTTATACGAAGCGCGCATCGTGATTCGAGAGACTTGTATCGACTGTATGCTATGTGTGTGGGTCTGTCCTGTGGAGACCTTGGCGCCGCTTGAAAAAATGGAGGAGATCGCATGCGAGATTACTATGACTGCATAGTGGTTGGCGGAGGTCCCGGCGGCGCTTGGGCGGCAAAATATGCTGCAGAAGGCGGAGCAAGCGTTTTGCTGCTGGAAAAAGACCGCGAAGTCGGGGTTCCTGTCCGCTGTGCCGAGGCCGTGGGAGAAAGAGGGCTCAACCTGGTTGTCAAACCGGATCCCCGCTGGATTACGACCATAATCGAGACGGCAGTACTCGTGTCGCCATCCGGTAAGGAAGTCGTGATGGAAAGCGGTCAAGAACGAGGCTACATGCTGGATCGCAAAATATTCGACTACGATCTGGTGCAAATGGCCACTATGCAGGGCGTCAACGTTCGGACAAAAGCTTATGTTTACGACGTCATCAAACCCAACGGCGCTGTGGAAGGTATCCGGGTTCAGCATTTAGGACGCAATTATGATATTCGCGCTAAAGTGGTTATCGGAGCGGATGGGGTAGAGTCGCGTGTCGGACGTTGGGCAGGTTTGAGAACCAATATGAAGATAAGAGATCTGGAAAGCTGCATTCAAATGACGCTTTCCAATATTGGTGTTGACCCGAATACAATTTACTTTTATTTCGGTCGCGATGTGGCGCCCGGCGGCTATCTTTGGATCTTCCCGAAAAACGACCGGGTCGCAAACGTCGGTCTGGGGGTTTCCGGAGAATACTCGCGTAAAAAATCGGCAAAGCGATATTTGCAGGAATTTCTGGGCAAACATTTTCCAAACGCGGCCGTTTTGTATACAGTCGTCGGCGGCGTGCCTTGTGCGCCAACATTGAAGAAGATCGTCGGCGATGGTTTGATGCTGGTCGGTGATGCGGCTCACCAAGTGAACCCGATGTCCGGCGGCGGAATTGTGACAGCCATGATTGCCGGACAAATCGCCGGTCGTGTGGCCGCGAGTGCGATTATGGAAAACGATGTTTCCGAAAAAAGACTGCAAAAGTACGCCGATGAGTGGCACAAAGCCGAAGGCAAAACCCATGAGCGTTTTTATAAGATAAAACAATCGGTTTACAAATTGACCGACGAAGATTTGGATAAGACCGCTGAGACGGTTTTGAGTTTACCTCCTGATAAACGTACGATAATCAATATCTTCAAAGCGGCTTTGAGGAAACATCCAAAACTTGTTTTGGATGTGCTAAAAGTATTTATGACATAGGTTTGTCATTGACAACTCTGTCAGGGTTAGAGTCTCTCAAGAATGTCTGTGTAGAGTTAACCCTGACAGAGTTTTTTAACAACGTCAAGTTATGAAAAACGAAGGAAGGGTGCTGAGTGCGTTTCGCCGAGTTAGGTTACATCTCGAATCTTTTGAGCTTATCCAGGGTTTTTCTGGTCATTCCGCTTTATTTTTGTTTGAAGTTAGAGAGCGAGTCCGCTAACTATTGGGCGTTTTTTGTGATGGTGTTAATTGCCGCCACGGACGTTTTTGATGGCCGCCTAGCTCGAAAACTGAAGCAGCAAAGTGATTTAGGCCGGATCTTAGATCCGCTCGCAGATAAAGTCGGCGTGGCGATTACATGTGTTTTGCTGGTTAAATTACGCGATTTACCGCTATGGTATTTAATCGTGATTCTGAGCCGCGATATTGCGATTTTGATTTTGGCGCTTTTTTGGATCGCAAAAACGAAGGTCGTGGTTGAATCGAGATTGATTGGAAAAGCCACAGTTTTAGCCATCGGAATTGTTCTTATCGTTTTCACGCTGCAACTAGAAAGCGTCAAGTGGCCGTTCCTTTGGCTGAGCTTAATGCTGGTTGTGATTTCGTCCATTGATTACTTTTGGCAGTTTATTAGATTGTATGGAGATGAAAACTCGTAATTTATTTGTTGGATTTATCCTTTTTGAAATGGAGAATTGCTCTATTGCAAGATTATTTGGAAGACAGTGAACTGACTGTTTTTACGGTGCTGGATAGCGATGTCCCTCATTGAAAAATTCAAAAAAGGCCTGACCAAAACCCGCGAAGGTTTTGTCGATGAAATTGTGAAACTGGTGAAGAACAAGTTCACCATCGACGACGAACTTTTAGAACGAATCGAAGAAATTTTACTCAGCTCGGATGTTGGCGTTGAAACCGCAATGGAAGTGGTGGAGCGGCTCAAAGACCATGTGACTCGCGAGGGCTTTCGCGAGCCAGGCGATTTGCTGCTGGCTCTGAAACAACAACTTGCCGTGCATCTCAGCCTGCCGGGCGCAAACGGTCATGGCCCAACGGCGAAAGATTTTTTTGAACGGAATGAGAAGCCGTTTGTAGTGATGGTGGTGGGCGTCAATGGCGCCGGCAAAACCACCACAATTGCAAAGTTAGCAAAGGTTTGGCGCGATCGCGGCAAAAAAGTGTTGCTGGCGGCGGCAGATACGTTCCGGGCTGCGGCTGCAGAACAGTTGCAGATTTGGGCGAAACGCGCAGATGTGGATATCGTTCGCACTCGAGCTGGCGGCGATCCGGCGGCTGTCGCGTTTGATGCATTAAAAGCCGCCACAGCCCGGAACATCGATGTTTTGATTGTGGATACCGCCGGACGTCTGCACACGAAAGTGAATCTCATGGAGGAGCTAAAAAAAATACACCGCGTTTTGGGCAAAGCGTGCCATTCTGCACCACATGCCGTACTTTTAGTTTTGGATGCGACCACCGGTCAAAACGCATTGAGTCAGGCAAAGCAGTTTAAAGCAGCCGTGGATGTCACCGGCGTCGTGATAACCAAACTCGACGGAACGGCCAAAGGCGGGATGCTGTTCACTGTGCAAAGTCAGCTTCAATTGCCCGTGCTCTTTGTCGGGTTGGGAGAGGGCATGGACGATTTGAAACCGTTTGAAGTCGAAACTTTTGTAGAAGCGTTGTTCGAATGAAAATAAATCTCATAACATTAGGGTGTCCAAAAAATTTAGTGGATTCCGAAGTTTTACTGGGGGGACTCGAGGGCGGAGGGGTGGAGCTGGTCGAGAACTCTAGCGAAGCCGATACCATTATTTTGAATACATGCGGTTTTATTCAAGGCGCGAAAGAGGAATCTATCGACGCCATTCTTGAAGCTGTGGAGCTGAAAAAATCCGGATCCTGTAAAAAAGTCTTTGTGACCGGCTGCCTTTCCCAACGTTATGAAATCGAATTGCGACAGGACATTCCGGAAGTTGACGGCTTCTACGGCAATCGTGATATGCGCCAGGTTCTCAGAGGGTTAACCCAAAAGCTGGATCTCAAACGAGAACTTCTTGGAGAACGACGCCTCAAAACGCCGCGTCACTACGCCTATTTGAAAATTTCCGAGGGGTGTGAGAATCCGTGTACCTTCTGTTCCATACCCGCTATCCGCGGCCCTTTCCAAAGCCGCAGTGTGGAATCGTTGGTTGAAGAGGCGCAGTGGCTGGCCTCGAAGGGTGTGCGCGAACTCATTCTCATTGCGCAGGACAGCACCATTTACGGCCACGATCTTTACGGCGAAGCCCGGGTTACCGCGCTTTTAGACAAACTCACCGGCATACAAGAGCTGAAATGGATTCGGCTGCTTTATACCTATCCCGCTCATTTTAGCGACGATCTTTTTGAATTCCTCAGCGGACACTCCAAAGTCAATTATGTGGATATGCCCATTCAACACATTTCCGACCGCCTGCTGAAACGCATGGGGCGGAAAGTCGCACGCCGGGATATTGAACGTATTGTGGAGCGATTGCGGCGCGGAAACCCCGATATCGCTTTACGGACAACTTTGATCTCCGGATTTCCGGGTGAGAGCGAAAAAGAGCATTTGGAATTAGCTGAATTTATAGAACAGGCACGATTTGATCGCTTGGGGCTTTTTGCTTTTTCTCGAGAAGAGAATACTCCCGCCTACCATCTTCCGGATCAAATTTCCGAACATCTCAAGCAGGAGAGGTTGGCGGAGCTGACCGATATTCAAAATCAACTCTCGCGTAACAAAAATAATGGATTAATCGGTAAGACGCTTGA
>JBHHWX010000128.1:0-12492 GCA_046756745.1 bacterium
AGGTCGGTTTCGACAATTTCTCCATTCTGGATGTGAAAATCAATCTGCTTACCATTCGCGCCCAGAGTTGTCGTTATATTGACATCCCCATCTAAAAGAGCGGCGACTCCCTACGAACACCAGGCGCAATTCCCCCACCACTCTCTATCATCGCAACGAACCCAGAAATTGGTGGGAGCAAGTGACAATGGATGGATCACCCAAATCTTACTACTGTGGGAATGAAGAACGACGCCATGGTCTTCTTGTAGTTTTTCTAACGCATTATGTATGTCGTATTCTGTCGCATCCAGAAGTTTTGAAAGTTCACTTAATTCCGGAGCGTAACCTTTGTCAATAATAAATTTTATTATCGTGTGGTGGAGAGTTGAGCTGTTTATACGACTCTTGCACATGTATCGTTTCCTCGATATCTGTTATTACAACCAAAGTTTTGCACAAAATTGCAAATTTTTCCAACAGTCAAAGATCCGGTCATGAACGCGGATCGATGGATTATTGGAGTATTAGAGCAATGTAATAGGAATCTCACAAAAATCCAGTTATCCATTAATCCAATAATCCTGTTGAGTCAACATGGTTTTTCATTGTGTTATACTGATTTGAGTTGTTTTCACGTGCGGTTCAATCGCGTTATAGTATTAGCGGTGAACTTTTGCATTTTTGTGCAAAATATTTTTCAAGCCACTGATTGACACGGATTAAACACTGATAAAAACACAAAAAGGGCGCTAAAAAGTTTTATTCTTTTCAGGTCATACGCCTCTTCTTAACCTGAATCATTGGTAAATTAGGGCGGTCCCTGTCATTCCGAACCCGTTTTCGAGGGTAAGGAATCTGACGGTGGCAAGATTTAGCCTTTAGAAACGATACCTTAAGTGCTTAGAAAATGCCGTTCTCAGATTTCTCACCCGACAATTGCGCCCTTTCTTTTTGTTATGTTTTTCGCCATGCACACTGCCGTCTCCGGACAAAGGCTGGAAAACTCTTCGGTATTCTTGATCGCCTGAGGAAGGTCCTTTCTTGCTACTTTAGCAAAACCCAATCTTGCGAAGAACCGATCAGCCGTCGTCGTTAATAAATAAAATTCCTCGACGCCTTGCTGGACAGCAAAATCCAGAATTCTTCCACAAAGAGCACTCCCAACGCCTCTATGTCGAAATTTCGGAGCTACTGCCAGGGAACGAAGTAATCCGACACGACCTTGTACTTGCAATCCTACAACCCCTACAAGCTCTTTATCGTTTTTAGCCAAAATGAAATTGCCTATGTGGACGCCGATATCCTCGTACGGCAACTGACAGGCTGTCAATAAACGTGTAATCGTTCTCTTGTCATGTGGAACCGCGAGTGAAAACTTTAGTCCATCCACCTGATGAATCCTTTCATTTCCTGCAATGCCTCATTCAAGTAAGCAGCAACTTTTTTTGACATCGCTTTTATTACAGGTGACAATGTGCATGCCACTGCTCAACCGCTTGATTTAATTTTCTCAAGAAGTCAATTAACATCTCTCGATGCTCAGATGGAAAATTCTCAAGAATGGCCTTTTCAGATTGAAATATATTGCGCCAAGATTCCTGAAAGACAACCTCACCTGATTCAGTTAATTGCAGTACCCGAACCCGGCGATCATTTGGGTCCTCTTCACGGGTGACATACTCTTTTCTCACTAACTGATCGACCACCCGGGTTATCGTACTAACCTTGAGATACATCTTGGTCGCCAACTCGTTAACTGTCAATGCCCCGTACGTATGGAGTGTTTCCAGGACATAACATTGACTTACTGAGATGCCACAACTTAAGATTTGATCCCGGTCTCGGAACTGATATTTCTTGACCAAGCCAACAATCTGTTGATGAAAGTTCTCAATTTGTTTGTTCGATAATTTTTGTTGTTTCATTTCGGTATCATTAACTTGTACCTAACAATGGTTGTATACTACAACTATAATAAATCGTTCCATCGATTACCCCCCTTTGGCATTTATTTCTGAAACAAAACTTCAGTTTGATAGTATATCTTGATATTTAGTTGACCAATCAGTCAACTCTTCCTGTGATGACTCTTAAATTAAATGTTGTTATGCTTGTCAATTTAACTTTCTGTGTGGAGGAAAATTCAATGCATCTTATGTTCCTATTGCTTTCCGTTGCTCTCGTCGGCGCCTGTTCCAATAAACCAGAGGAAACAACGATGACGACGCCTTCAGCCATCGAATATGATGCTGTACTTGCCGGAAAACTCGGCGCTGATGAATACGGCATGCGCCGCTACGTCATGGCACTTCTGAAGGCCGGCCCCAACCGCGCCCTGGATGCTGAGACAGCGGAACGTTTGCAGCGAGCCCATCTCGACAATATTGGACGGTTAGCAGATGCCGGAAAGCTCGCGCTGGCCGGACCTTTTTTGGACAACGGCGACCTGCGCGGGATTTACATTTTCAATGTCGAGACTGTCGAAGAGGCCCGGCAGCTCACCGCAACGGATCCGGCGATCAAAGCGGGAAGTCTGGTCATGAAGCTGCGCCCCTGGTATGGCTCCGCTGCGCTCACGCAAGTGTACGAAGTGCACAAGAAGTTGGCAAAAAAGAAAATCTGACACAAAACAAGTAGTTAAACGCAGAGTGCGCAAAGGGCGCAGAGAGAGGCAATTTGTTTGGTTAATACATAATTCAGGCTAAATTTCAAATGGCAGGTAAGAGTCAGACACGAGAGGAGCTTATCAGCGCCGCGCAAAGGTTGTTTGCAACCAAAAGTTATGTCGCCGTCAGCGTCGACAATATTTGTAAAACGGCCGGCGTCAACAAGGGGAGCTTTTACTATTTTTTTGCAAGCAAGCGCGAGCTTTTGCTCGCCGTACTTGACGAAAACTGGGAGATGCTCAAGCGCATGATGTATACTCCTGCCTTCGAAACCGGTCTGTCGCCGGTGCAGAGCATCGAGCAATTCTTCAAATTGCTCTTCGAAGGCAGCATGGAGGCGAAACAAGAGCTCGGGCAGACCATCGCGTGCCCGGTGGGAACCATCGGCGCCGAGCTCGGCAACCATGACGAGGTCGTGCGCCAGCGAGTTGAGGAGATTTTTGGCCAGGTACATCAGTATTTCGAGAAAGCGCTGGAGGCGGGACAGGCTAGCGGCGAGGTCGACGCCCGGGTTTCACCGAAAGCCATGGCAGATATGCTGGTGACTTACAGCCAGGGAATGCTCTTGATGTCGCAGACCAAGAACGACCCACACGTTATCCGCGTGCTGAGTGAGGGAGCGCTGCGGGTGCTGCGATCCACATCGGCAATAGAGAAATGATTTTTTTAGTATGGTCGGAAAAGCTTAAATAACTTCCCGAAGGCGTCTCGCCGAGGGTTTCTCAGCATAGAGTCTGTTCGGCGAGGACGCCTTCGCTAAGAAATAGACTTTTCGGCCATTCTCCTCGATACTTTTTTTATCAACGATTTATCTGATGGGAGATGAAATGATGAAATTGAGACAAATCTTTCTGGCGGTCGTTTTGATGACCGCCCTTTTCAACGGTTTGCCAGGGCAAGTCTGGGCACAAGCCAACCGCCTGCAAGCCTTTGCGCCCCTGGTGGGCGGACGCTGGCAAGCTGCGGGCGAGTGGTCGACCGGCATGAAATTCGAACAGGAAATCGCGTTCACATGGGCGCTCAATCAAACGATCGTTTTGGCAGAGAGTTACGGCGTCATCAATCCCAAAACCGGCGAACGCGGCCATCGAAATCACGGCGTGCGCGCCTGGAATACCGCTGAGAACAAGCTCTGGTTCTGGGAATTCGACGTCTTTGGCGGCCTGACGCAAGGCGAAGTTGAAATCGACGGCAAGGGCATTTCCATGATTTATGAATATGGCGACGGCGACAAGCGTGTAAGATTGCGTGACCGCTGGCAACGCGTCGACGACCAAACTTACGATTTTACCGTCGAGCAATTCGAGAACGGCCAGTGGGGGCGGGTACTGCTGGCGACGCAGTTTCGAAGAATTGCTGCGGGCAACTGAGTGGCGAATTGTTCTGCTGTTTGTTGTGCCCATAATCTATCGGCAGGTACTGGCCCTGCATAAACAGAAAATCCGAAGCACAAAACTCGAAAGTCGAAACAGCTTCTTCTCTAAAAGCTTGGCCGAAAAGTCAAAAATCACTTCCCGAAGGCGTCTCGCCGAGGGTTTTTGGGTACAGAGTCGGCGTAAAACTCGCTCGGTGGGGACGCCTTCGCTAAGAAAAATATACTTATATCGACAACAACTTTGTCAATATCTTAAGCTCCTAAGCTTTTACGCAGAACGTGTATCCAGATAGATAACTATGAAAAACTGGGAACCCTATATTACCGTTCGCGCCGTCCAGCCGGTCATTGCCGCTCTCGAAACGCTCGGGCACAAGGTCGATGCATTTCTTGCAGAAGCAGGAATTTCGCGCGCCGTGCTCCAGGATGCCGACGGTCGCGTTCCGCATCGCGCCATGATGTTGTTGTGGCAGCACGCCCGCGCGGCCACTGGCGACGACTGTCTTGGCATTCACCTGGCAGAAGCAGCCCCGATTCGCTCGTTCGAAGTGCATTCCTATGCTCTGTTGTCCAGCCCCACATTGCGCGACGCCTACCACCGCGCCTGCCGCTACCAACGCCTGATTCACGAGACGACAGACCTGGCGCTGGAAGATAGTAGCCGCGAAGGCGTGCTGCGACACAGCTTGCCGGGTGGACGAGCCGTGCCGCGCCATCCCGCCGAGTTTCTCGCGACCTTGTGGGTGCGGTTCGGCCGCCTGGTTACCGGCAACGACTGGGCGCCTGCTCTCGTCTGCTTTGCGCACGTCGCCCCAAAAGACACAAGTGAACATGCCCGGGTGTTCCGGGCGCCGGTGCAATTCTCCACCGGACGCACGGCCATGCACATTCCGAACCGGATGCTCGACCTGTCCAACCCGCTTGCAGATGCGAATTTGCTGGGCCTACTCGACAAGTATGCTGATGGACTTCTCGCAAAAGTCCCGCGGCAGGCGACCCTTGCCGAGCGGGTGCGCGTGTGGCTCAGTGAGGAGCTCAGCGGCGGCGCGCCATCGGTTTCCTCGGCGGCCCGGGCGCTGCATATCAGCGCGCGAACCCTGCATCGTAGCCTGCAAAGCGAAGGCACGAGCTTTCGCGAGCTGCTCGATCAACTACGCCAGGAGCGTGCGACCGTTCTGCTAGCCAACCCACATTGCAGCGTTGCCGAAGTCGGTTTCTTGCTCGGCTTTGCCGAGCTGAGCTCGTTTTCGAGAGCGTTCAAACGCTGGACCGGGAAAGCGCCGGCGGCGTTTCGGGCAGAGGCGCTTCGCGCTTCTGGGAGCGACCCTGACAGGTCATGAATCAACCGAGGCATGAAGAGTGGTTAGTGAGAAGCCCAGTTCATTTTCAACGTACGATTTGACGCCACGCAATCCTGCAAAGAGAGGTTGATGAGCCTTTGATACGGAATACACGTTTCCTCAGACATTTGTTTGAAATAATCGACAGGCAGAGATGTCACCCCTTCGGGGTTATCCAAATGCCTGGTCCTGCCGATCTCCAACCCCGAAAGGGGCAGCATCTTCAGAGCATGACTATTAACCCAGCGCAGCGAAGCCGCACAGGCTAAGCCTTAGCCTTAGCCTCAGCCTTACTATAGGCGCCCTGGCAGAAATAGACAACAAATTTGGCGCAAATGGTCAAATCCCGGGATACTTCTTGGCGTATCCTTCTTTTAAATGGTCGATGAGCTTCAATATTGTTAAATCAAGATGTGCGGCTCGTCTTCACCTAAAAAGGAGGATTACTATGTTTGACAAATGGATTAGCCAAAACGCCAATGATCTGCAGGTGGTGCTGTTTTTCACGCTACTCTTTCTGTTCAGTCTGGCCGAAGTTTTTGGGCCAAAGCGTCCCGGGCCCATGCATCGCAAAGAACGCTGGCTGACCAATTATCTCATGACCGCACTCAACATCGTCGTTATGGGGTTGCTGCCTGTGACCTTTTTCGGTGTGGCGGTTTGGGCGCAGGAGCATGGCTACGGGCTGTTCAACTTCTTCTCAACGCCAATGGGTGTGCTCGTGATTGGCACCCTGCTTGCCCGCGGTTTCATCTCGTTCTTTACGCATTATTTGATGCACAAAGTACCGCTGCTCTGGCGTTTGCACCGGGTGCATCATCTCGACACCGAGATGGATGTCTCGACCACGGTGCGCTTTCATCCGTTTGAAATTTTGGCGGCGCTGCCCCTTGGCGTTCCGGTGGTGGTCATCTTTGGCCTGTCGCCCTGGGTGCTGTTGCTCTATGAAGTGTTCGACGCCGTGGTCACCTTGTTTTCGCATGCAAATATCCGCCTGTCTGCAAACTTGGATCGGGTACTCCGTTATGTCATCGTCACGCCGGGCCTGCACCGGGTGCATCACTCGTCCTGGCAGCCGGAGACCGATAGCAACTACAGCGCGGTCTTCCCGATTTGGGATATCCTCTTCGGTACGTTCCGCACCGACACCCGGGCGCCGCACGAAACCATGCAACTGGGACTTGAAGAGATGCGCGACAAGCGAACGCATCGCTTCCTGTGGCTGCTCGGCTCGCCATTTATGCGACAACTGAAGGTACAACCTGCGAAAGCCATGACAGAGCGTCCGGATGGCGAGGTCCGGAAAGGAATCGGCGCATGGAAATGACCCGGCTGGAAAAGCGCCTGGTAAACCGGCAAAGCAAGGCCCGGTTTAATATCGAATTGCTCAGGCAACGTCTCGGCGGCCTGGACTGTGGGCGAATCCATGATGTCCTGGAACTTGGCTGCGGCGTCGGATATGTTTCTGCCTGTTTGGCCAGCGAATACGAAATGAAGGTGATTGGCACGGATTTCGACCCTGCCCAAATCGACAGCGCTCGCCGCTTTCATGGCGAGAGCGAGCTGCTGCGATTTCAAGCGCAGGATGCCGCACAGCTTGATTTTGAAGATGACAGCTTCGACCTGGTGATTTCTCAACACGTATTTCACCATATTGCAGCTTGGCAGCAGGTTGTTTGGGAAATCACCAGGGTGCTGCGAGATGGCGGCTATGTGATTTGGCTGGATCTGGCGCTGCCTGCTTTCGTCAAAAAAATCTTGCAGCCATGGGTTAAGCGTTATGGATTCTACTCTTTCGCAGAAGTCAAAACTGAAATGCAGCGTTGTGGGTTGCGTCAGGTGTTCTACGAAAAACTTGTACGCTGGCTATCTGTGCATCACCATCTGGTGCTGCAAAAAGGATAACATAACAATAAAATAGGCATTCACCAATGAAAAACTAAGCAAAGATAGTAATCGGTCAGTTACTGTCAGTTACGGGTGGTGACGTGATAGTCATGTTCAGAACACGGATAATCGGAAAGCACGGATGCCTTCCTACTTTTTATATTACCTGAATTAATTAATGATTTCATTGTAGTTTATGTCACCAATCACTTGGAAAGTAAAGTTTTACATTTATTTAAACTGACTGGTCAACTAAGGATGTCAAATGAATCCATAACAGACTAACCATGAAAGGAGTTACCATGAACAAGATACGTTACCTACTGGTGAGCCTGGCCTTGATTTCTGGCGCATCGGGCAGCTTTTCTAAGAACAGAGACAAGGATACGTCCGCCTATCTTCCCGAGTTATTGCCACGTGCTCTGGAAATGGAGCTGGCGTTGAGCGCCGCGCCGGCGCACTTGCGGGCAGAGGCGACGGTTTACATCCTGCAACGCGGAGGGTATGTCAAAGCACAGGAAGGAAGCAACGGCTTCACCTGCATTGTCCTGCGCAATGTGCTGAGAGATGAGCTTATTCTCGACCAGCGCATCTTTGTGCCGGTCTGCTATGACCAGAGCTACGCCAACGCGTTGTTGCAGAAGTTTCTCGATACGGCCCGCTACATCGAAGAGGGACTGGACAAAGATGAGATTCGCAGCCGGATAGCTGAAGGGTTTCGCGTCGGCAAGTACAAACCGATGCAGGGTGTGGCCATTTCTTACATGTTGTCGCCGAAGCGTATGAGACCCTTATTGCGCGCATGGAAAAGGTCATCAATCGATAGACGGAGCCGTCTATCGACAAACATTAACTGTCATAGTTCACCTGCTTTTTTCGGGCGCTGATTTTCACAGATGAAAAAAGAAATGGTTTTTTGGCGCAGTTTGAAATTAACCGCTGCCAGAGGAAGCAAGCCGTAAAAAGTTTTTCAAAAAATCAACGATTATCTGCGTCCAACGTTTTGCTCGGTGAACAGTTACCTTTAACTTATGGAGAGACCAAAATGATGAGAATGAAGATTAGTCTAACGGCGACCCTGCTCGTGTTTCTTTTTACCGGGCCGACCATCTCAGGTGAAAAATATGCCAACCGCGAGTCATCTGAGATTATCGCAAAAATGATAGATGCGCACGGCGGTATGGAGGCCTGGAAAAAAGTCAAGACTTTGTATGTGGACCGCTGGCAAAGACGCGCCGGCCAGCCAGCAGGGCATGACTGGGAATTCAACATCACCGCGGATGTGCACGGCTGACGGGTCTATGAAGTTTGGTGGGGCAATCAGCACGTTGTCTGGGATGGTGAAAAAGGTTGGAACAAAGATTTCAAACTGCCTTTCCCTGCAAAATTTGTTGCGACCATTGGTCTTTACATGACCAACATCGTCTGGAAAACGCAGGATGAGGGCGTACACTTGGGCGCTCCGGAGAGAAAGGCAAACCTGTTTCCTGGCGCAGACAAAGATTACATCACCATCAAAATGAAGTTCGATAAAGGCGTTGGCATCACCTGGGATGATTACTATCTACTTTACATCGATCCGGATACTTACCTACTGAAAGGGTGCCTTATCAATCAAACCTACGCGGCGATACTTCGCCCCGGCATGGATGCCATGCAGCAGCACTTCGTTATCAAAAATTATAAGGACCTGGCCGGACTGAAAATGCCGGGTGAATTCACCACCTATTTTGCCAATTATGCTAAACTCGCGGATGGTAAATTCTACAACTGGCAGGCCAATGTCGAGTTTGACGAAAGTCGCCTGGAAATGCCTGAAGGCGGTTTGCTCGATACCAGTAAGCCGCGGCGGGTGGGTACGAATTAAAGTTGCAGGAGTGACTCAATGTAGCGCTCATTTCAAAAACAGCATGCGTTTCACGCTCTCAAACTCCCCGGCTTGCATGCGGAAAAAGTAGATACCGCCCGCCAGGCCCGTGGCGTTGAAAACCGTCTTGTGCTGTCCCGCGGGAAGTTTCTCGTCTACCAAAATAGCAATTTCCCGTCCCAGAATATCGAACAGCGACAGCCTCACGTGCGCCGGTTTCGGCAGGGCAAAAGCGATTGTCGTGCTCGGATTGAACGGATTCGGGTAGTTCTGGTCTAACACAAATTCCTTAGGGAGCTTGGCGAAATACGCATCGGTATGTTCAAAAACGCCCACAGCAACGGCCCAATCAGATTTATATGGCGAACGCCATGCTTGATTTTTGGCGGAGAGTGCACCGAGATCAAATTGGTGATAGGGTAATTTCGCGTCGACAGCCACGGCAGGTTGGTTGCCCACCATATTCGATAAATCCATCCGGATGATTATGGCGTCTTCTTTGTAGAAAATGAAGTGGGTGTTCGCAGGTAATTTCAAGCAAACGCCATCGGTAATGGCGTTATCTCGAATCAAGTCTCTCAAAAACCGTCGAGCAAAAAACCGGGAATTGGTTTTAATCCATTCGGGTCTGGGGAACGGAGCAGAACTTGTGAATCCTTCGTTGGCGGAGATGGCGCCATCCAGCAGATTGCCCCAAATGTTAGCCACCCCGCCGGCCATGGTTGAGCGCCAGAGGCCGCGGCGAATGTCTTCCATCGTGTAATCCTTTTCGGCGATACCCCGGATGCGGAAACGGTCTTCGGCAAATGACGGCTTCTCCGGACGCGCTTCAATGGTCTCAACATATCTTTGGTAGTCGGGTTTATGTTGCTCGTAGCCGGAATAATCTAATCCCTCATAAATTTGCTCAAAAGGGTCTCCCACAATATTTGGCCCCGGATCGCGGCCGCCGAGAAAATGTGGCCAACCGAGATGTTGCTGCATAGAGTCATGCCATTCACGGAGATCTTCCTCGACCGCCCACTCGTCTAAGTCAAAGCCGTACCCCATTGACCACCCAGGTAACGGACCTAACCTGGCCGCGATATACCGTTGCAGCCGTTTGTCTTCTAAACCATTTTTTCCCCATGTAATAGGGGTCAGCTTATCCTTCTCATCCCCCCATGCCCAAATATGAACGACCCCGCCGGCGGCATGCACTTTTGTAATGAGTAGCTCGAGCGCTTCAAATGTTCGAAAATCCGGTTCCGGGACATCTATTTTATCGGCGCTGCGTTCATTGAGGTCAAACCAGCGACAGAAGACCATCGTGTGGAAACCGGTAAATCCGTGTTCAACCATGAAGGTTTGAATATCGGCATCGATCTTGTCCGGGTCGTTGTAATACCCGTGCGGACTCACGTACATGACATATTGGGGAACAAAGGCTGCATCAACTCCCTGTCGTCCCCATTTATTTCCGAACTTGGTGACAAAACCCGCTGTGTTCGGGTTTGGATTTGGGTTGATAGTGACCTTTCCGGAATGCCCGTCGAGATCTGTATCGTTACTGTTCGTGGTGAAAGTCCAAACACCGGTTTGGGTACCGGTAAATCGAAACTTCCAGGCGCTTCCACCGTTGTAGAACATCCCGGTTGTGATGACCTCGGCCGTCTCTTGATGCACAAAAGTCGCCGTTGCGATCACATCAAACGGATTGTCCGAAAAAGTTGGATTTTGAAGACTCCATTCGAGGAAAGGCGCCCACTGAAGTCCGCTCTCATCAAGAGAGCTCGCGCTTGTTTGGGAGGAAACCCGCTGCGATTGCACACTCGCGTCCGCACCGAACTGAAAAATCGGCGCCGCAATGAGATGCATGAGCCATGTTGAGCAAACAATTGCAAATAGGTTAAGCAATTTCTGGGACTTTTCAATTTGAGATTTTGTTAAACGAAATATAACCGATCTATGGTAAACATGCGAGAAAAAAATCAGCCACTGACTTGATCTCCTTAAAACGGGCAGCCACGGGGTAGCGGTGGAAATAGATTTGTCGGCACGTATAATCGTTTGTTGATTGTCGCCGGAATAGTGTTTCGCCTCCTTCTTCAAGTCAGCCAAAAAATCCTCAACATGCTGATATCTTGTTTCAAGATCTTTATACGAAACGGCTGCGCACAAACAACTCCTACGCTCGCAGGTGATTTCCCAGCCCCCGTGGCGCCTTTGCAGCAAAAATCTGTTGATCCTTAGCTGTAAGGGTTTTACTTTTATCATTTTCTAAAACAACATTGCAATCATTACAATATTAATTTATTCGCGGACGATCAACGAACGAATGTTAGCCGAACCGGCAAAGATCACCAAACTCCTCATCGAACTGAGCGGCGGTCATCGCGACGTTGTCGATCAGTTGATCCCCCTGGTCTACGAGCAACTGCGCGTCATTGCGCAACGTCAGCTCCGGGGCGAACGGAACGATCATACTTTGAATGCGACCGCGCTGGCGCATGAGGCCTATCTGAAGCTCGTCGATCAAACTCGCGTAAACTGGCAAAACCGGGCGCATTTTTATGCCATCGCCGCACAAGCCATGCGCCGGATCTTGATCAACTATGCCCACAAACGCAGCGCGGAAAAGCGCGGCGGTGGCGAACTGTTGGTCACGTTTGACGAAGGCGCCATGATGCGCGAAACCCGTCCCGAGGAGCTGCTCGCCCTCGACGAGGCGTTGTCGGATTTAGAAAAATTGAGCGAACGGCAAGGCAAAGTGGTGGAATACCGCTTCTTCGGCGGGTTGACCCACGAGGAGATCGCCGAAGTCCTCGAGGTATCCGTGCCAACCGTCAGGCGGGATTGGCGCGTGGCACGGGCCTGGCTGAGCCGGGAATTGAAACGGTGATAAAGAACGATTTCAACAATGATGATTTTTGAAAACCAGGTCCCGGGGCCGCCGCTGCACGAACACATCGAATCCTTGATCTATTTCAAAGGCTACCAGCCCGAGCACACCATTGAGCGTAAAGTGCCGGACGGCGCCATCAATCTTATTTTCGAGCTGGACGGGTTACAGCGCACGGTCTATGAAAACGAATCACTCGCCGCCATCCGTTATCGCTTTACCGGCGCCTGGATTGCCGGGATGCACCGCAAATACATCACTTTTAGCGCCCACCCGAATTCGGAAATGTTCGTCATCCTGTTCAAACCCGGCGGCGCTTATCCTTTTCTGAAAAGGCCTGTTCATGAATTGACAGAAAAAATCATCGACGCCCCGGATATCTTTGGTGCAGAGATCAACGATTTGCGGGAACGACTGCTGCTGGCATCCGATTTCACTGCTGGTTTATTAAAGTCAAGTGTTTTTTTTAAAGAGAGTCGGAACAGATGCGGAGG
>JBHHWX010000129.1:0-12477 GCA_046756745.1 bacterium
GCGCACCCGAGGACGGGTGCTTGAGCATTTTTGAGAGTTTTCGTTCAGACACTAATTAGGTCTTTGAGGCTCATTAAATTGCTTCATTCAAAGTTATGAAAAATCTGTGCTGAAAACAACAATATTTTCATGGAAGAATAACACGAGAATTGTCTCTATACATTTCGTCAATGTAGCCACAATAATGTACGGCTGCGCCGCGCAGGATGGTTAGTCCGTTGAAGAGGAGGCCTGATAGCTGACGATGACTTCAACGGCGCCTTCTGTGACTTGTGATTCACTAATCCGCCCATCCGGCCACCGCACCCACACGCCCGTCGGGTTCGCTCGCTTTCCCATCACCTGCACAGCCGAGTCCTGCGACCAGTAGCCGGAACCGGCATGGATTTCTCTCGCTGGGCCGTTGCCATCCTCATATTCTATTCGTACCACAGCGCCGACTCCGGCAGGATTTTTTTTCGGACCTATCAATCGGACTCGCAGTCCGGGATTGGCCCCAATATTTCGATAGAGTTTGGTCGCCGCGCCGTTCTGGGTCACGACAAGATCGACGCGGCCATCCTTATCGTAGTCACTGAGAGCCGCGCCCCGTTGTTCACCGTAAACCATAATCCCGGAAACGTGACCCGGGACCGCTGCTAATTTACCGGTTCCGTCGCCCTTTAACCAGAGTCCGCGCCCAGCGTCATACCGGCCGGTTTCCGGATGTACCGCAAAAAAGTTTTGGCTCAGAAAAATGTCCTCATGGCCATCGCCGTCGAAATCCGCGACGCCGGCGTAAAAGGCTGGCGCGAGCTGAGCATCTTTGGGTAAAGCGACCGCTTCAAAATGATCGTTACGATTTAAAAACAGCGTATGCTCCAGCCTATTGACCCGGAGCTGGTTTGATTGTGACAATGCGTTACCGACAATTTCATCCACACCGGCTGCGGCAAAACTTTTGAAAGTTGGCGTTCGAGAGCGAACATACGGAATGGCCTGTGACAAGGCGGTCAGGCTATGATCCGGAACCACTTTGTTCATATCCCGGTCAAAGTGCGCCTCAACAATGTCCAGCGTCCCGTTGCCATCGAAGTCGCCATAGTAGATTCGCAATAGATTTTCAGCGCTGGCCGGATAAGCCGTATTGAGTCCCCAATTTGTGGCGATAATATCCAGATTACCGTCCTCGTCGAGGTCGCCGGTAGTGACGCCATTCCATCGACCCGTAAAATGATCGAGTCCCAAATCAACGGTGATATCGAGGAAATGACCGTTGTTGTTACGAAAGACCTTCACCGGTCCCCATTCGATCGCCAGGATCAGGTCCGGGTCGCCATCCTTGTCGAGATCGCTAAAAACAGCCCCGGACGCCATCCCGACCAGATGGAATTGCTGTGAATTCCTTTTATCGATTGTGAACGCCCCTCTTTCATTTCTGTACAATAGAGAAGAGGCCGGCTCTGGGTAGCGGCCCGGTGTGCTTCGTCCTCCGACGAATAAATCCAAATCGCCGTCGCCATCGATATCGGCCATGACCATCGGTCCAATGCCGGACTTGTCGTTGAGGACTTGACGCGAATGGACGATGGAATTTTTGAAGTCGTAATTCATGAAAAAGGCGTCGCCTGTCCGCCTGTCCTCATAATTCGAGCCGCCCACCAAAACCGATACTTCGCCGCCGGCTTTTGTCCAACCCAGAACGGCGGTTTGATCCTGTTCTAAATTGTGCGCGACAGCAGAGCTCCGAATTTTCGAGAATCCTCGTTCTCCGTTATTACGAAAACAGGCGAATTGCCCGCCTTTGCCGCTGGCAATCATAAGATCATCGTCGCCGTCGCTATCGATATCGTGCCAAGCAACCCCGGGACCTAATTGACTGAGTCGATATGGCAACAGCGGCTGGCGTTTAAAATCGTCAAAAACGTCTTCATGGTGCTCATGATCGATTAAATGACTGACGTCGTCGAAGAACGGTTTGGCCGTAGAATCGGGAGAGAACGGACTCACGATGCTATCCCGCAAAGAGATAGCGCCGGTTTCATCGATTTCATAAATCCGGTTTGGGATCACATTGTTAATCCGGCTGATCTTGCCGCTTCGCCAAATGACTTCTATGGCGAGCTCCTTTTCAACGCTGTCCGCAGCGAAGGTCACCATTGGGTCTGAGCCGGAGAGGTAGGTCCCAGCGCACATCACTTCTTTTTGCTGCAATACGGGACCGCCTTCGAGTCGAATTTTAGCGCCAATACCCTGAGTATTTTTAGCGAGGCCTTTCAGACGCACGGCAATCCGGGGCGCGCTGGCTTCATTGCGGTAAATGCCAGCCGGGTCATGGAGCCTGTTAGTGGCGATATCTAAATCCCCATCATTATCAAAATCTGCAAACGCCATGCCCCAGGCTATGTCGGGCGTGGTAAATCCCCACTTCTGACTCACATTTTCAAAGGTCAAGTCGCCTTTATTTCTGAAGGCGACATTTGGTGTGAGGTACTTGGGGTAGAGCATTGTGAGCTGCCGGTAGTCATATCCAAAGGCCGCGAGCCTTTGAACGCGATCATTGGTATCGCTGTCCTCGAAGTCGTGCAACTGGCCGTTTGTGGCTAGGATGTCTTCATACCCATCGAGATCAACATCGAGAAACCGAACCGACCAGGTCCATTCCGATGCTTGCACTCCGCTGAATTGGCCAATTTCAGCATAAGTATTGTCCCCTCGATTCAAGAACAAAGTATTGCGCTTTATCTGCGGCCGATCGTCGAATTGCCCAATAATAGGGGGGAGGGAGCTGCTGGTTCCTATCTGCTGCATGCGGCGCTGATGATTTTGGGATAACATGTCGATGAGTAAAAAGTCTGTGTCTCCATCCCTATCGACATCGGAAAAATCCACCGCCATTGTGAACCGGCTGGTATGTCGAACGGCGAGCTTAGCGATGGCTTGAAAATGCCCTGACCCGTCGTTGATCCAAATCCGGTCTGGGCTCCAATAGTCGTTACAAACATAAATGTCCGGGTCTCCGTCGTTGTCCATATCTTGAAATCTCGGCTGCAGGCCCCAATCTTTAAGCTCGGATACCGGGTTCCCCGCTTCATCCAGAAACCTGCCGCCTGTGAACGATGCCGGACTGAAAATTCCATTGCCGTCATTGAGATATAAAATGTCGGGCTCGGCATTTTCAAAAAGAGTGGGCTGGCCGCCGACGATTTCAACTCGATAGTGTTGTTTAAATTGCGGGAGGATCTCATACGTGTCGCCGACTTTCTTGGCAACCCGGTTGGGCGCTCTTTCACGCGGCGCATAAAGGCTTTCGACTGAGATTTTTTTGAAATTTGTCATGTAAAGGTCAAGATCTCCATCTCCATCAATATCGGCCAGCGTCATCGAGGTACTGCCGTTTGTCGATTTCAGGCCGGCTGAATCGGTGACTTCGGTAAATGTGCCTGCCCCGTCGTTTAGAAAACATGCATTGGGGCCCCCCAGCGCCGTCACCAGCAGATCGAGATCCGAGTCGCCGTCTATGTCTGCAAACGTTGCCCCGGTTGAAAAACGGTTAGAGCACGCCACCCCCGCGCGTTCGGTGATGTCCTTGAACTTCCAGTTACCCACATTCTTGTATAAAATATTGGAGGTGTCAAGACCACAGAAATAAAGGTCTATGAGCCCATCGCCGTCAACATCTCCGGTTGCGACGCCTGATCCGCCCAGCAGAAACCGGTTTCCTTTGATTTGATCTTCGGTCAGACTGTTGGTAAAAGCGATTTTGGTTTTAGAGGAGGGCAACAAGGTAAAGCCCGGTTGCCCCGGATTGAGAGCAGGAAGCTCTGCCCAACGGTAGCCGGCTTCAGCGTTCCATTTGAAGGATTTTTCCGGCAAAAGCAACAGGATGAGAAAAAAGACCCCAATCAGGCAGGCCGCAACAATGATGATCTTCTTAATAACTTTGATGTTTTTGGGGTCAATCATGAACCGAGTGCTCCTCTACTTGCCCATCATACTTAACATTGATTCCCCGCACATTAAGGGGAAGGGTGGACTCGGTAACATGCCCCCCGGGCCAGCGCACCCAGATTTCCGTGGCATTCTCCCGAATTCCCATAACCTGTATCATCGAATCTTGCGACCAGTACCCGGAACCCGAATGAACCTCACGAGCGGGTCCAAAACCGTCCTCATAAACCAAACGAATCGTTGCGCCAACAGCGAACGGATTTCCTTTCGGGCCGGTTAATCGAATGCGTAAGCCCGGTTTTGCGCCGACGTTGTGATAGAGCTTTGTTGCGGCGGCGTTTTGGGAAACAACCAGATCAACCCGGCCATCGCGGTCATAATCGCTGAACGCGGCGCCGCGTTGTTCGCCGTATACTTCAACGCCTGATTCCTGCCCGGGTACAGACGTCAGGCTGCCGCTGCCATCGCCTTTCAGCCAAAGACCGCGACCTGCGTCAGCTCGAGGAGTTTCAACTCGCTGCGAAAAAAAGTTTTGACTCATAAAAACGTCCTCATGCCCGTCTCCATCAAAATCCGCGACTCCAACATGAAACCCCGGTGAAAATTGCGCTTCCATAGGCATGGCAACCGCTTCGAACCGGTCGCCGTGATTCAGAAAAACCATGTGCGCCAAAGTATTGGCATGCAATTTTCGGGCTTGCGACAGTTTTGGACCGATGATTTCCTGAAGACTGGAGTAGCTATATTTTCTATTGTCGGGTATTCGCATGCGGATATAGGGCATGGCTTGCAGCATGGACATGAAATTTTGTTCCGGTAACAGTCTCTGGGTCGCGTTATCGAAGTAACCCTGGATAATATCGAGCGTGCCATTATTATCAAAATCACCATAGAGCATCTGCAATGGACGCTCTGCACTAAAACGACCCTGATATTTGCTGTTCAAGCCCCAATTGGCGGCGATAATGTCGAGTTTCCCATCTTCATTCAGGTCCCCGGTTGTCACACCGTGCCACCAGCCATGATAGGCGGCTAACCCCAGCTCTTCCGTGACATTTGAGAAGACGCCGTCCTCATTGCGAAAAACCATGACCGGGCCCCATTCAACCGTCAAAATGAGGTCGGCGTCGCCATCCGCATCGAGATCGCTGAAAACGGCTCCGGATACCAAACCGAGCTGTTTGAACCGTCCGGAATTCAATGAGTCGAGCTCGAAGCTCCCATCCTCATTGCGATACAATCTTGATGACGCGGGCTCAGGGTAACGCGCCGGCTGGCTGCGTCCGCCAACGAACAGATCCAAGTCTCCATCATTGTCATAATCCGCCATCGCCATAGGACCGATACTGGATGTCCCTCCTGAGATTGTTGTGCCGGTTTTGATTTTGCCGTTTTTTAAATCATAACGCAAAACCGACGAGTCGCCCGGCTTGTCGCTTTCAAAGTTTGAGCTTCCGATGAGTAGCGAGGGTGCCCCATCTTTTGTCCAGCCTAATACTGCCGTTTGCTCATGATGTGTTGTTTCCCCTGATTGTGAATCTTTCAGCAGGTGAAATCCAGCTTGACCGTCATTTCGAAAAGAGGCCAATTGTCCGCCTTTGCCGCTGGTAATGACGAGATCATCGTCGCCATCGGCGTCGAGGTCGTGCCAGGCAACTCCCGGTCCGAGGCCGCTCAGCCGGTAGGGCAGGAGAGGCTGACGCCGGAAGTCGTCAAACGGGTCTTCATGATGTTCATGCTTAATGAGGTGGCTGACGTCTTCAAAATAGGGCTTCGTAACGATGCTATCTTTCGGAGGGATGGCATCGGTTTGGGCCGCAGATTCATAGATTTCATAAATCCGGTTTGGCCTGGCATCGGTAACAGTACTGACTTTTCCATTCCGCCATTTGACTTCAATGGTGAGATTTTTTGCATTGTGTGCGGCAAAGACAGACAACGGGTCAGAGCTTGAAAGATAGGTCCCGGCAGAGATGACTTCTTTGCTTTGGGGCGCCGGTCCGCCCAGCACCCGGATTTTTGCCCCAATTCCCTGGGTATTGGGCGGCAGGCCGTTCAGACGGACAGCGATTCTGGGGGCGGCTGTTTCATTACGGTAGATAGCAGCCGGAGCGTCCAGACGGTTCATCACGACGTCGAGATCGCCGTCGTTGTCGAGGTCGCCGAAGGCCATGCCGTGGCTAATATCGACGGCGTCGAATCCCCATTCTTTTCCGACCTCTTCAAAGGTGAGATCGCCGCGATTATGAAAAGCCACATTTCGAAGTTCTAATCTTGGATACATAAAGATGGTATTGAGCTTATCATTCTTGATGGGCTTGACTCCTGTTTTTGAATAAAATGTGACGGACATGGCGCTGAGCCTTATGCGCGAATCCGCCTTCATCATCGCGTCATAATCCTGGGCGTCATAATAATGGCCGGTTGCAACGAGCACGTCCTCATAGCCATCGAGGTCTACGTCGAGGAACAGATCAGACCAGGACCATTCCGAAGCTTGCAGGCCGCTGAAGTGGGCAATTTCAGCATAGGTATTATCGCCCCGGTTCAAAAAAAGCGTATTTTTCATATATTGCGGCCGGTTATCGATTTCACCGATGGGGTGCGGCAAGGGCACCTCGGTTTTTTTCTGGCTCATGCGCCGTCGATGATACAGGCTGAGCATATCCACCACCAGAAAATCCTGGTCTCCGTCTCTATCGACGTCAGAAAAATCAATCGCCATGGATGAATTGCTTGTATTGCGAACGGCGAGTTTCGGCAGGGCCTGGAAACGACCGGTTCCATCATTTATCCAAATCCGGTCGGGGCTTTCAAAATCGTTACACACATAGATATCCGGATCCCCGTCATCATCCATATCCTGAAATCTGACCATCAGCCCCCAGTCCTTCAATTCTGACGCCGGGTCGCCATTTTCATCGAGAAATCTTCCATCGGTGAGTGCAACCTTCTCAAAACGCCCTGTGCCATCGTTCAGGAAGAGCATGTCCGGTTCACCCGTTTCAAAAAACAAGGCCCACTGCCCCCGGATATCGAGTACGAAGTGATCTTGAAATTTAGGGGCGATGCGGTGGGAGTCCCCTACTTTTTCCACCACAAAGTCAAAGAGAAGTTCTCCCTGATCCCAGATGTCTTTCGCGCTTTTCTTTTTATAATTGGCAATATATAAATCCAAATCCCCATCTCCGTCGATATCGGCCAATGCCATGGTTGAGGCGCCTGTTTGAGAAGAAATACCGGCTGTATTCGTAACTTCGGTAAATGTGCCGGTTCCGTCATTGAGAAAACAGGCATTAGGCCCGCCTACTGAGGTGACCAGCAGATCGAGGTCCGCATCGCTATCGAGGTCCGCCAGCGCGACGCCTGAAGAAAATTGCCCCGCACAGGCAACACCCGCTGAATCCGTGATATTTTCGAATTGCCAGTTTCCGAGATTCTTATAGAGAACATTCGGTCCGTCGAGGCGACCCAAGTATATGTCAGCCAATCCATCGCCATCGACGTCCCCGACAGCCGCGCCTGATCCATTTAGGTAAATCCGGTTGCTATCAATTTGAGATTTGGTCAGATGATTGGTAAATGTAATTCCCGTTTCTGATTCGGGGAGTTGTTTAAAACCGGTTTTCCCGGAGTGTGGCACAGCAAGCTTTGCCCACTTGTATCCATCTGCTTCGTGCCATTCAAGTGTGTTGTCAGTAGCGCATCGCTGATTGAAAAGAAACAGGACCCACAACAACTTAACGGCGCCTGAGGTTTTTTTGCTCATTCTTTCTCCTTTACATTTCTTCGCGTGACTGTCGGGGCAAAACGATGACCTGTTTTTTGGGGAAGATTGTTATGAGATGCGAGACGTCAAACGTGAGACGTGAAATGCCACAACACACTATGTTGAGGAACATGTTTCACCTCTCACGTTTCACGTTTTTGGGGGGGTGCGGTTGTTCGGTTTAGACGCTTCTGATGAATACAATATCCTGTCCACTCATCGAGCTTTCAATTATCAGAGCGAGGCCGCCTCCTCCTCCGCTTCCGCCGCCATCATTTGGATCTTGCTCTTCGTCGTTAGGTGTATCAGGCTCCTTGTCATCTTTGATGACAGGGCCGATAAGATCATCCGCACACGAAATGAATGTGGTCAGCAATAAGAGGGCGAGTCCTATTACCAGGAACCAGGTAAATTTCCTTGAAATGATACGTGTAGACATGATACTAACTCCTTTTTATTTTAGTTTTAGGGTTTCACAAAACTCAGAAATCATTGATTTTACGAAATTTATAAATTCATATAAAGACACTATCTGGCGAAAGTCGCCGCTCTGTGCGTTGACAAGATTTCTCACCGCGACAAAAAACATCGGGATTCGAAATGACACTATCAAAGAAAATGTGCTCTGTTGCAAAGATTTTTGGTTCTCAATATCTTAGTTAGTGTCTGAACGAAAACGACCTTCTCTTCCCGAAGGCCTCCTGGCCGAGGGTGAATTTCTGCTTGGCTCGGCGGGACGCCTTCGCGAAGATCTAGTGATTGAACGAAAACGGCCCCTTTCTTGTCATTCCCGCATGCTTTTAGCGGGAATCTCCTGCTCGAAATCACGAGATTCCGGCATAAAGATTGCCGGAATGACAGCTCTGAAGGAGTTTTCGTTCAGGCTGTCTCTCTAAAATTCGATACTTACTTCAGTTGCTCCTTCAGTGAGCGGGACATTTGTTGTCTTTCCCCCTGGCCAGCGAACCCAGACTCCTTTGACGCGCTCACGAAGCCCCATGACCTGCACCATTGAATCTTGCGACCAGTATCCGGATCCCAAATGTACCTCACGCGCCGGCCCATAACCATCCTCATAAACTAAGCGGATCGTCGCGCCAACTGCGGATCGATTTCCGTCCGGGCCGGTTAATCGAATCCGTAACCCGGGTTTTGCGCCAACATTGTGGTAAAGCTTCGTGGATGCGCCGTTTTGGGAAACAACCAAATCGACCCGGCCATCGCTGTCATAGTCACACAGCCCGGCGCCGCGCTGCTCACCGTATACTTTGATTCCCGAAACTTGGCCGCTGACCGGGGTCAATGCGCCGCTGCCATCCCCTTTCAACCAGAGACCTCGACCTGCATCCGATCGTGAGTTTTCTGGCTGAGACACAAAAAAATTTTGACTCATAAAAACATCCTCATGACCGTCGCCATCAAAATCGGCCACACCCACGTAAAACGCCGGTGAAAACTGCGCTTCGTTAGGCATCTCAACAGCTTCGAAACCGTCGCCGCGATTGAAAAAAACCGTGTGGGCAAGTGTGCTGGCATAGACGTCCGCTGCGGCGCTGAGTTTGAGACCGATGACTTCCTGTACACTCGCGACGCTATATTTCTCATGGTTCGGGATTCGCTGCCTGATGTTTGGCATGGCTCGCTGCATCCAATGCAGGCTGCGCCCGGGAATCCGTTTTTGCATCTCAGGTGCAAAGTAAGTTTCCACAACATCCAGCGTACCGTTATTATCAAAATCACTGTAGAACATCCGTAACGGATGCTCGTCATCATATCGATTCTGATACGTGCTATTCAACCCCCAATTCGTGGCGACAATATCGAGCTTCCCATCCTCGTTGAGGTCGCCTGTGGTAACCCCCTGCCACCAGCCGTGATATCCGGCCAACCCCAGCGCTTCGGTGGCGTCGCTGAAGCGGCCTCCGGTATTACGAAAAACCATCACTGGACCCCATTCAACCGCCAAAATAAGATCCGGGTCGCCATCCGCATCAAAATCGCTGAAGAACGCTCCCGAGACCAAACCGAGATCTTTGAGATGGGCGCTGTTAAATGTGTCGAGTTTGAACTCACCGTCCTGGTTGCGATACAATCTCGATGAAGCCGGCTCAGGGTAGCGTGCCGGCTTGGCTCTCCCGCCTACGAAGAGATCTAAATCTCCATCATTGTCATAATCTGCCATGGTCATCGGTCCGATACTCGAGATGTCTCCTTTTATTTGAGCGCTGCGTTTGGCGCGTCCGTTGATGAGATTAACCTGTAAAACAAAGGAGTCCTGGTCACTGCGATTTTCCCAATTCGAATACGCTAATAATAGGCCATTCGTTCCATTTTTACACGACCATCCGAGGACAGCGGTTTGATCGAATTCGGCGCTTTGATTGAATAACCGGTCTTCAAAGCGCTGGAACCCCCCGGCGCCATCATTTTGGAAACAGGTTAAATGTCCTCCCTTACCGCTGCCTATCAGTAAATCATCGTCTCCGTCGTCATCGAAGTCGAACCAGGTAACGGCGGGTCCTAACTGACTTAACTTTTTGGGCAATAGAGGCTGATATCGAAAGTCATCATACGGCTCTTCGTGGTGAACATGATCGATTAAATCGCTGACGTCTTCAAAATAGGTCTTCGTAACGATGTTATCCCTCGGAGGAATGGCATCTGTTTGGGCCGCCGATTCATAGATTTCATAAAGTCGGTTTGGCTTCGCATCGGTGATGGTACTGACATTTCCATTCCGCCATGTGACTTCGATGTTGAGATGTTTTGCATTGTGCGCTGCAAAAACCGCTAACGGGTCAGAGCTGGATAGATACGCGCCGGCCGAGATGACCTCTTTGCTCTGAGGTACAGGACCGCCCCAAACCCGGATTTTTGCGCCAATGCCTCGTGTATTTGGGGATAAGCCTTGCAAACGAACGGCTAAGCGCGGCGCAACAGATTCATTGCGATAGACTCCGGCCGGTGCGTTGAGCCTGTTGATAATGACATCCAGGTCGCCGTCATTATCAAAATCTCCCAGAGCCATCCCGTGGCTGACATCTGTCGAAGCAAATCCCCACTGTTCACCTACCTCTTCAAAAGTGAGATCGCCGCGATTGCGAAAGGCAATGTTAGGGGTTTGGAGATTTGGAAATTCAAAAATTTTATTACGCCAGGTAGTGAGGTTATGATATCTTGTGCTTCTTATCCGGGTCAGGGTATCCGCATCCAGCGCGTCATAAAAATGCCCGGTTGCAATAAGGATATCTTCGTAGCCATCCAAATCCACGTCGAGGAATAATGGCGACCAGGACCACTCAGAGGCGTGAAGCCCGCTGAACTGTGCAATCTCTGCGAAGGTCTTATCCCCCCGGTTCAGAAAAAGGGAGTTACGCGAATTCTGTGGACGACTCTTTATATCACCGATTGTGTGCGTGGCAGGTGCACTATTCAGCATCTGTGTTTTTCGGCGTTGCGGATCCCGGCTGAGCATATCCAGCAGCAAAAAGTCTAAGTCGCCGTCGCGATCGATATCCGAAAAGTCGACGCCCATTGTTGCCCAACTGGTGTTTCGAATCGATAGTTTAGGAATGGCCTGAAAATGCCCGGCGCCGTCATTGATCCAAATCCGGTCCGGGCTTTCAAAATCATTGCACACGTAAATGTCCGGGTCGCCGTCCTCATCGATGTCCTGAAAACGTACTGTCAGACCCCAGTCATGGGGTTCGGATACGGGTTTCCCGTCTTCATTTAAAAATCTTCCGTCAGTAAAAGAGACCGCTTTAAAATGTCCTTTATCATTGAGATAAAGTTTGTCGGGTTCAGCATATTCGTAACGCATGAGAATCTTGTTATTAAAAAGCTCGACCGTGTAATGATCCTGAAACTCAGGGACAATTTCATAGCCACTCCCAACCTTTTTTACGATTCGGTCGAATTCTAAATCTTGGGGCAGGTAGTGATCCCTCACAGTATTTTTTTTGTAGTTGGCGATATAAAGGTCAAGGTCGCCGTCAGCGTCGATGTCTGCCAGAGCCATTGTCGTGGCGCCGCTGTTGGCAAGAAGGCCCGACGTGTTGGTCACGTCAGTGAAGTTTCCTTGCCCGTCGTTGGCAAAGCAAAAGTTGGGGCCCCCCAGAGTCGTCACCAGAAGGTCCAGGTCGTTATCCCCATCGATGTCTGCAAAGGCTGTCCCGGTTGAAAATTGCTCTGCACAACCAACCCCGGCAGCAGCCGTGACATCTTCAAATTTCCAATCTCCGAGATTCTTGTACAGAACATTTGGACCATCGAGGCGGCAAAAATAGATGTCTGCTAAACCATCGCCATTCACATCTCCAACAGCAACTCCGGACCCATTAAGAAGGTGCTGATTGTCCGCAATATGCTCTCGAGTAAGATGGTTGGAAAATGTGATTCCTGTTTCAGGAGCCGAAAGCTCTTTGAAACCGGGGCGACCGGACCATGGGATTGAAAGTTCTACTGCTCGGAATCCGTTTCCCTCATGCCAGGTGATTGTCTTTTTGGGCCAGAAATAGTACATAATGAGGACCGCCAATACGACGAACCCTACGAGCGCTGCACATCTAAATTGGGTTTGTCGATTTGTGAGAATGATAATACCCATCTCCGTTAATGACGTTGTTGAAAAACTCTAACCCTGTCAAAAAAAGAGTTATACCCTGTGATCGGTTACACAGAATCGTTAATAAAGCTGTTTAAACTCATATCTCAAGTCGCCTGCAATCAGATCCAACTTTTTTTTGAGCATTTTGCTTAATGGCCCCGGTTCCCAT
>JBHHWX010000130.1:0-12378 GCA_046756745.1 bacterium
TGATTTTTTCCGCACCTTTTTTCTCAGCCACATAAACGCAACCACTGCAATCAAAAGGGAAATGGGAACATTGCCGATCACCGAGTACACCGTTCTCGGAGGCGTTTCGGGCAGATTGAGGGTTAGGTTGATGAAGTCGCGCGTGTAAACCTCTGTTTGTTTGGAAATAATCCGGCCGGCGGCGTCGATGATTTGCGAGCTGCCGGTGTTCAACGCGCGTACGATCGGTTTTCGGTATTCTACGGTGCGCGGCCGGGCCATCTGTTTATGCAGATGCGAGGCGTCCGTTTTGCCGAACCAGCCATCGTTGGTGATGTTGACGATAAAATCCGCCTGATGATGTTCGAACCCGGCGATAAATCCGGTGATGATATCTTCGTAACAAATCAACGGCAGCCAACGGCGTTTTTCATCCAAAGCGAACACCGGCTTTTCTTTACCGCGAGTAAAGTGGGAGATGGACTCCGGCAGCCATTTTTCCAGGAATGGCAAGGTATCGAGAAGCGGGATGTATTCTCCGAAGGCGAGCAAAACGATCTTGTGGTATTTGCCGACGATTTCACCTTGCGGGTTCAAAACGAATTGCGTGTTGTAATAACGTCTGCGTCCGCTGGGATATTTACCGTCGTATTCCACCGAACCGGCAGTGATAAAAACACCGTATTCTTTGGCTAACGCTGAAATCTCGTTGAAAACCTCCGGATAGTTCAAAATCGGAAAATGCACAGAGCCCTCCGGCCAAACCACCAAATGGGTCGTGTCCGGGTTCAGTGAGATCGCCTGTCTGGAAAGTTTGACGATGTTGTGAAATTCCTGCATCCGTTCTTGCAGGTTCATCTGTGCGCCGTAAAACTTCTCCATAGTGGTGTTCGGTTGGATGAGCACGACGCCGACCGATTTTTTTCCCGGTCCCGGCTCGTTATCATATTTGTTTAATGCGACGAAACCGTAGAGCGTGAGGGCCAGAAAAAACACACATTGCGCAATAAACGGTCTTTTTGAAGAGGTTAACAGGGTGTGACGATGTTGCCAAAGCCACCAAGGAGTATGAATCAGGGTTACAGCGATGAAGCTCAAACCCATCACCCCGAACAAATCTGCTGTTTGGTACAAGACCGGAACTGCATCCAGGCTGGTCCCGAAATACCAGGGAAACACCTGCGGATAAACTTGCTCCGTGACCGTAAAAAGTGCAGCGATGAAAAACGGACTCGCTTTCTCTCCGAAAAACCGCTCCAAATAAGCCCAGAGCATAAAATTGATGTTGTTGAAGATGCTGAAAAGCAGCACCAAGCCCCAGGACAGAACAACCGGCAGGCCGCCGTAATCCTGAGCCACGATGCTAATCCAGTGATAACCTCCCATATTCATGACGATGGACATGATCCAGTAAGCCAAAAGTTTGTTCTTCAGTGGCAATTGGCGCATGCCGTTGAGAAAAAATGGCAGCAAAAAGAGCAGAGGAAAAATCCGGTAGGTTTCGAAGCTGAAAAAAATACAACAGCCGGCGAGAACCGGGTATATGTAGGCTTTAATCTTCATAGTGAATTCGGATTCGGTTTTTTAGGGGTCACTGACATTTCTCCCTTCGTCAGGATGGTTACCTTTTTTCTCGTTTCGATGCTCTGGCACGGGAAACGCCGATAGAACGCTCTGCGGCAGGTTCCACGATAGAAGGTAACCTTTTTAAAAAAGGTCACCTTCTCGCGTCACTTTACTTCGTAAAAACAAAGCCTCACTTCAAAAGATGAAGCGAGGCTTAACCGTCTTGTCTTAGAGAGCTCCGGCTGACTCATGCTACCCTAGTTAGATCTCTTTTTGATTGTTTGAACCTAACTGAATGAGCAATTGCCACCGGAGGTCCCTATCTCTATATTAGATATAGGATCACCTCCTTTGCATCAGGGTACCTGTTATCCCGCCCAAAGCTCCCCTGGTTGAGCTCCCGGCGTACTAGGAATTGTTTATAATTTATCTGATTGAAAGCAAAAAGTCAAATGTTTTGTGAAAAATTCAAAAAATTTATCATTCCCCAGAGCGGCGAAGCCGCACTGGCAAACGTGAAATGTGCGATGTGCTCAAGACAATCCGAGTTCATCAGATTTCTCGCTTCGCTCGAAATGACATAGTTCTTCGTTATTGTTGTTACAGATGGTTATGTAGACATCCCCAACCGTTACGGAGTAGAAATTCGAGGTTCTCGTATGAAATGGCTTGCGGGTTTTTCCCGATTTTAGTATCTTCGATTCAACAGCCGGTTGTTGTGCTCATTCCTAGAAACGCGGTCGGAAAGTGTGTTTCCCTTCGCGACGGCGTCCTCGCCCAGCAGACTCTATGAAACCCTCGGCGAGACGCCTTCGGGAAGTGATTTAGGCTTTTCCGACCGCGTTTATAGAGGTTACGGCACGCGGCCGCTTCAGAAATGAAATGTCACAAAAATCCAGTAATCCATCAATCCAATAATCCTGTTGCATCAATATGGAATACGACTGGCGCCGGATGATCTGCCTTAGATTTTTTGTTCCTCTTATTCCTGGTTTATTTATCAGGTTTTTGTTTCTTATCCTCCCCTGCTTTCTTCTCGCCTGTAGCGCAGAGAACGAGACCATTGAACCTGATCAATTTCAGCATATGAGCCAAAATCGCGAACACATAAAGGCCGTTTTAGGGGAAACGTACGATCAAGCCGTGCCGCCGGCAAGCGACGCGTTATTAAAACGCGGGGCCGAGCTCTATCCGGAGATTTGCGCATCCTGTCACGGCGGGCGCGGGGATGGTAAAGGCAGAATAGCCGAGGGCATTGTCGGGCGTCCGGCAGATTTCACCGATCCGAAAGAAGCGGCGTTCTATTCGGAACAAGCCAGGCTTTATATTATCCGTAAAGGACTTCCCGGAACGCCGATGATGGGATGGGAAGGCGTCCTTCCGGAGGAGGATATCATCGCGGTTTACGCCTACATCCGTTCGTTGATCAACACAAACAAAAGAGGTTGGAACAAGAGATGAAACGTGAGGCCTACATGTCAAACATGCTTGTGAGTTTACTGCTGTCTGCCGCTCTTTTTATGTTGAGCTGTGAAAATTCCGAGCCCTCATTACGAGGCACGGAGATGGCCCCGGATATGCCCACAGAAGAAATTGCGTTGACAGATCAACACGGCCAGCCTTTTAGACTCAGCGAAGTTCGGGGCGCGGTGGTCCTGACATTTTTCGGATTTACCTACTGCCCGGACGTATGCCCGCTCACGCTTTCCACTTGGAAAAAAGTCGAAGCTGAGCTTGGGGATGACGCCGAGCAGGTGAAGTTCGTTTACATCACAGTCGACCCGGAGCGCGACACCCCGGAGAAGATGCGCGAACACTTGTCCATTTTTAGCGATAATTTCATCGGGTTGACCGGCAGCCCGGAGGAGCTGCTGCCCGTTTATCAGGGATACGGCGTCTATCGCAAGAAGAATCAAATCTCCGAGAGCGCCACGGGTTACTTGATCGACCACACAGCGAGAATCAACGTTATCGACAAAAACGGCCGCTGGCGGTTAAGCTTCTCGCACGACGCCCCGGTTGAGGACATGGTACACGATATCCGGATTCTCCTCGAAGAGTCCAAAACTATGGAGTAAAACCATGAAAAGAACGGTTGTTCCGGTAATCGCCCTACTCAGCATTCTGTCAGCATGCTCGAGACCCGCATCAGAACCTGTTATTCGAGTTGAAAATGTCTGGTCGCGTCCGGCCGTCACAACCGTGCAGGAAACGGGCGTACAAAGCGGTACCGGCGTGGTTTATCTCACGCTGAACAACGAGGGCGGCTCAGCGGACCGGATTGTCGGCGTGACCTCGGAGGTCGCATCTGTCGTTGAGATTCATCAAACCACCATGACTGACGGCGTGATGAAGATGGCGCCGGTATTGGACGGATTGGAAATCCCGGCGAAAGGTCAGGTCGAATTCAAGCCCTCCGGTCTGCATATCATGTTGATCGGACTGAAACGCTCGTTGAATGCAGGAGATCGATTCGAGCTGATCTTGGAATTGGAAAAAAGCGGCAAACGTGTTGTGGAGTCGGAGGTCAGGGCGCCATAAACGTATCGCAAACGTCCCGTTTGCTGTTTCCTCATCTCGTGCCCAAACTCCAGCCAAAACGCCTGAAAATAAATTTTCAGGCTCATAGCTCAAGTCGGCTAAAGCCGACTCTCCCCTGCCGCAACTCAACCAGGCTCAGTCATCTTTAGATGACTTTAGGGGGTGGGATAATTTAACTTGGACATTTTGTTTAAAAGTGATCTTGATTAATAGCCACTAACAGGAACCAAACGGGTAACTTATTTTATCCCACCCCCTTAGCTATGAGCCACGAATTTTAATTCGTGGCGGGTCAGCCGGCTACAACGAAAGATGTGGGTAACGATAAGTTGCCAAAGGGGGAATTATGGGGATTCCTTGGCCTAACCTGATGACGAGCACAATTTGAAACCAGCAAACCCGGCCTTATGGAAACAGAGTTTTGGAACGAAATGTAATCATGGCAGGTATGATTCGAGTTTGTTAAACTAATGTGGGTGTGCAAAGCCAAACGTGCTGGCAAACGAGACGTTTGCCCTACGTAAAGGAGTATCCAAACAGTATTCTGTCTTTGCGAGCGAGGCGAAGCAATCTCAAAATTCTGAGCACAGAATAGGCAGATTGCTTCGGCACTTCGTTCCTCGCAAAGACATGATTTTACTTTTTAACACCCCCAATTAAATCCCACTATTCCGGCAAATCCAAACCGTATTTGTTGCTGATATCCAGCGGCGGCATCGGACCATCCAGCGGTTTAGCGTCCTTCACGTACCAGTCGTACCAATCCAAAATGCGGTACACAACGTCGATTCGCCCCGGTTGCCTGCGGTTGCCATGACCTTCGCCAGGGTACTGCACCAGTCGTACAGCCGGGTGGTCATTCATTCTCAAACGTCGATAGAATTCACGGCTCTGTGAAGGATCGACGCGGGTATCGGCGGTTCCGCCGTAGATGAGCACGGCGGTTTTGCTCTGATGCGCCCAATAAATCGGGCTGCGTTTCAGGCTCAGGTCCCACATATCTTCCAATTTTTTACCGTGATGAACATACATCATTTCATAAGGAATCTCTGTTGAGCCCCGTTTACTAATCACGTCGCTAATGCCGACGAACATACACACCGCCTTGCCCAGCTCTGTATACTAAGTTGAAAACCAGGCCGAAGCGTACCCGCCGAGATCCTCCGCCCAATCCTACGCGATCCGCGTCTGCCACGCCTTGCTCTATCAAATGCTTGATGCCGTCGGCGATGTCGTCGAATTCTCTGCCCGCCGGGTCTCCCAGCCCTACCGCAGCATATTCAACGCCGTAGCCTGTGCTGGCACGGTAGTTAGGATAAAAGGCAGCGTAGCCTTTGCCGGCCAGGATTTGACCCGGAGTTGAATAACGGGTCAGCCAGCCGTTTGAATAGTTCGATTCCGGGCCGCCGTGTACGATAACAACCAACGGATATTTTTTGCCGGCCTCATAACCCACCGGGTGGATCAGCAGTCCCTCGATTTGCCCGCCGTCGCTGGCTTTGTACTGAATCGGCGCCTGCTTGCCGAATTCCCGTTCAGCCAGCCAGGGATTGACCTGGGTTAGGCGCTGGAGTTTCTTGCCGGTTTTCCAAAAGTAAACCTCGCCGGGAATTTCAGGCGATTGCCCCACCAGGGCCATACGTTTGAAGTCCTTTGTGAAACTTGGTGGATTAAAAATGATCCCTCCGTTGTCCCGGGAGCTGAGAATAACCTGGCGTTGCGCTCCGTTACTCGATTCGTTGGGTTGTTTCTATTCGTTGGAAAAAGAACTAACAATTATTAGTCGGTTTGAGGATTCGTTAAACTGTTGCCATCCGTTGGCAGCTTTCATCCGTTGGAGATAAATTTTTATTTTCATCTGAGCGATCTCATCCTATTTGTGTCTACCCTGTGAACGGTTACTTATCCTCGACCTCAGCCTCAGCCTATTTTTTTGTTGTAATTTGACGACAATTCGTTTACTTTTAAACCCTACGATACATTAACAATATAAAGGTAATGAAAACGCTCGGTTTTTTTCCTGAAAAAGAGTTTATCAACCGAATCAAAAGCAACGATCGCACTGTCCTGGGAGAGCTTTTTGTCCGATACGAAAAGATGGTGATGAGCTACATTACCCAACACGGCGGCAATGCGGCCGACGCCGAGGACATGCTGCAGGAGGCCATCATCGTTTTATGGCAGAATGTGTGCTCCGGAAACTTTAAACTGACCTCGAAATTGAGCACTTATCTTTTGGCTGTCGCGAAAAACAAATGGATGGCTGAGAAACGCAAACGCAGTAAAATACAAAATGGCGGATTATCCGATACGACCCCGGACGACAGTCCAACTTCGTTGGAAATGGTCGTAAACAAAGAAAACACAGGATTTCTACAGCAGGCAATGGATACTCTCAAACCGGTATGCAAGAAATTACTGCTGCTTTTTTATTTTGAAGAAAGAAGTTTACAGGATATTTCCAAGATTTTGGGTTTTGCCAATGCCGACGTGGCGAAATCCAAGAAATATCAATGCAAAAGGGCTTTGGAAAATATATTAAGGAGAGAATTGGCACAGTCTGAAGGGAGTATTGAATGAGCGGCCATATCACCCAAAACGACCTCCACGAAAAATATCTTCTCCACAGGCTGGAATCCTCAGAAAAAACCGAGTACGAAAAACATCTGCTGGAATGCGAGTTGTGTCGTAAGGAATTGGAAATTCAGCGTTTGTTAATTTCACATGTTCGTGAAATCGGGCGGCAGCAGATGAAAGCGGAAATTCGCGAGCAGGCGATCCTCGCCAAAACCTCGACTTCGCAAACCAATTGGCCGGCGCTGATCAAGATTGCTGCTGTGCTGCTCTTTGTGCTCCTCACTCCGACGGTGTATTACTATTACACCGAATCGACGTCTTCGCAGCCGGTCATGGCGCCCGCGAAACCTCAAGTGGGCGATTTGTCTGAGGCGCTAAGAGAGGAAACGCCGGCCGCAGTGGATGACGAACCGGCCTCCGGCGTCTCTACACAGGAAGGTAAAACGGAACAGCCGGCTCAGGTAAGACCCATACTCAAAATACAGGCAAAAAAGCCAGAGCGCCCGGTGAGACAAACGCCGGCCACGTTTCAAAAAGCAAAATTGTTGGACAAAACTGAGGTTTCTCCGGACAGAGCGTCTGGAAAAAACACGGTACCGCAAACGCGCACCGAACCCGGTTTTCAGGCAGCAGAGTCAGACAAAAAACAGTTAAAACCATCGCAGGATCCCGAAAACATGAAATCTGTGTTAAAGGAGCAGGCTGGGCGTGCTCAAGATGCGGCGTCAGAACAACAGAGAAATACGGATCGTGTGCGAATGCTGGAGCAAACCCCGAAAGTACAGCAACGCTCAAGCACAGATAAGTCCGCTAGCCTGGCAGTCGAACCTCTCTCGAGAGAAAAGCCGCGCAAGAAAGTGAAGTCACCACCCTCTCCTCAACCCATTGCGATTTTGAACAATGCGGTACCTAAAGCTGTAAGGCCGCCCTCGGTGCTCTATCGCTTCACTTCCGGTGGAAAGCAGGTTTTGGTTCATGTAAAAACATCTTCCGGAGATTCTCTGAAATCTGGTGACGACAATCTGCCTGAAACATTTTCCATTCAAGTGATTCGCCGGGATTCTTCGAGCCTGGAGATGGTCTGGGACGTCGATGCGAAGATTTTGCGAACAAAGCGATCCGAAATGCACATAGAACTCTCTCCGGATCAAACGCTGCGAGTGATTCTCAAGGACGGTATTTACACAACGAATGTGAAGCGCGATTCGGCTGTGGCGGTACGAGAAAAGGAGTGATGAAGGTGCTTAGACCGACAAGCGTCGAGAGAAGAAACCTTGCAAGCACCCGAACCGGCAAAAACCCGCCAAGCCCCCACCACTGGCTGAATGATGATGAACGTCTTGAAAATCAATTGTGTTTGGCCCAGTGTGCAAGAAAGGGAACATTCAGTTTAATTTTTAGTTGCGATTGCCGATATTTTATTAGTATTTTAAGTTGTATCGCACTCATTTTCAACATCAGTCATTGATCTCGCTTTATATTGGATGAATTGTCCTACATCTTCACTGCGCTCATCGTTATTGGCATTCCTTATTGGTATATCCACAGTCACATCAAGAAAACGCGCAGGGCGAGGATGAAACTGCGAGAGTCTGTTGACCGGGGCTTAACCGAGCCTGTTTCACTTCATCCCATAATCGATCCTACGCGCTGCATAGGTACTGCAGCGTGCGTGTCTGCATGCCCGGAAGGGGAGATTTTGGGGGTGCTTGAAGGCCGGGCCGTTCTCGTCTCTCCCACAAAGTGTATTGGGCACGGCGCTTGTGAAGCTTCATGTCCGGTCGAGGCGATCACATTGGTTTTCGGAACGGAGCGCCGTGGCGTGGAGCTCCCCTTTCTGAAAGAGAATTTTGAAACCAATGTACCCGGTGTTTACATCGCCGGTGAGTTGGGAGGTATGGGCCTTATCCGAAACGCGATTACCCAGGGGCGAGAAGCTGTTCAGTATATTCAGCAAAGTCTGACCGGAAAAAAACCTGATGTGTACGATGTCGCGGTTATTGGTGCAGGACCCGCTGGATTGGCCGCCTCTCTACAGGCTCAAAAGGAGAAGTTGTCTTTTATTACGTTAGACCAGGACAATGTCGGCGGCACCATCTTAACTTATCCGCGTCAGAAGCTAGTGATGACCCAGCCCATGGAGATTCCTCTTTACGGGAAAGTTAAGTTCCGCGAAATCTTAAAAGAAGAGCTTTTGGGTCTTTGGGATGAAGTTATCGAGAAGACAGGACTGGAGGTCCACACCCAGGAAAAGGTCGATGCCATCGAAAAGCAGAACGGCCACTACCGAATTGTGTCTCAAAAAGAGGAGTATCTTGCGCAGAAGGTGCTTTTGGCGATTGGGCGGCGCGGCACGCCGAGGAAACTGGGCGTGCCCGGTGAAATATCTCCCAAAGTGGCTTATCGACTGCTGGAACCGGAACAGTATCGCAAGAAGCGAGTGCTGATTATTGGGGGCGGCGATAGCGCCGTAGAAGCCGCATTAGTTCTTTCGGAGCAAGAAGGCGCCCAGGTAACCGTGTCTTATCGAAAAAACGTATTCAGCCGTATCAAAGAAAAAAATGATGAACGCATTGAACGGGCTATTCAAGATGGCAGGGTGAATGTTCTGTGGGAATCCAGCGTGTCGGAGATAAGAAGAGAAGACGTGATCCTGAGCGTGAAGGACAAGCCGGAAAGGTTACCCAATGATTACGTTTTGATCTTTATCGGCGGCGTGCTACCGGCTGAATTTCTCAAGAAGATTGGCATAAGCATCCAAAAGAAATTTGGTGAACGATAAATGAACGTTCACAGAGCCATCATGGTAAGCCTTTATACTTCCGGATTTGTCTTTATCGCTATGGTAGCTGCCAAAGGATTTGAGTATTACAACTTACCGTTAGAACAACGACCGCATTTCCCACTCCACAATACTTTGAAACCTGGCGGCGTTTGGGGCCACGGTTTGGGGATTATGGGCAGCGCCATGTTGTTGCTACTCTTTATCTATTCTGCTCGCAAGCGTCAATTTTTGAAATTTCGTTCTGGCAAAATTAGACACTGGTTGAATATCCACATTTTTTTTGGGATCATGGGGCCACTTTTGATCACGTTGCACACATCCTTTAAATTTGGGGGCATCGTATCCGTTAGCTATTATTCAATGTTGGCCGTGATGCTGAGCGGATTCGTGGGCAGGTACCTTTACGTGCAGATTCCCCGCGCCCTTTCCGGCGACGAGCTTTCCTTCCAGGAGATGGAAGAACAAAACAGACATCTGGCCCGATTGCTGATCGATGAATATCATGTGGAACCGCAATTGTTAGCTCAGATACAGAGTTTTGCTGGTGTCAATAATGGCGTTGATGCACGAGGTCTGTCAGTACTTTTGTTGATTCTAAAAAATGATCTGACCAGACCTTTTAAGATTAGGGCGCTCAGAAAAAAATTACGGAGAGAAAGCCGCCATTTGCCTGCTGATAAAATCAACCATCTAATACGTATGATCAATCAAAAAACGATTCTTGCACGTAAAATGGCTTTGCTGTCTACTGTTCAGCCGCTTTTTCACTATTGGCATGTGGTGCATAAGCCTTTTGCTTATGTGATGGTTATTATCATGTTTCTTCATATAGCCGTGACGCTGCTATTTGGATATCGATGGATTTTTTGATGAAGCTCGTAGTCCAGCCTTAAGAAAATGACTTTGAAACTTTACTCGTTAGTTTTTTGTCTCTTTGCAATCGCACATCCGGCCCTGGCACAAATAACTCCCGGGGAGCTTTCTTTGCTCCATGCTGAATTGGAAGGCCTCCGCAACTGCACAAGATGCCATACTTTGGGGAGTGGAGCAAATTCAAAAAAGTGTTTGGCATGCCATCTTGAAATCAAACAAAGTCTCGAGGACAAAAGGGGCTACCATTTCTTTGCAATCGTTGAAAATAATAACCCCTGTTTCGAGTGCCACAGCGAACATAACGGCAAGAAATTCAAACTTATATTTTGGCCCGATGGCAAGGAAAACTTCGACCACGCTCATAGCGGATATCAATTGCAAGGAAAACATGCGGCAGTAAAATGCCAAGACTGTCACAACGGCAAAAACATTGCAAACGACCCCAGAAAATTGAATCAAAAGGTCGATCTGACTAAGACTTTCTTGGGATTGGATAGGGCTTGCATAAGCTGCCACCACGATGAACACCAGGGGCAATTATCCAAAGATTGTATGCAATGTCACGATTATACGGGCTGGAAACCGGTAGACAAATTTCCGCATAAACGTGCAAAGTTCCGGCTTATCGGTAAACACCAAAATGTTGCATGCGAAAAATGTCATCCAAAAGTAAGGACGACAAATGGAAAATTTCGAAAACTCGGGAAACCGTCTTTTACAAAATTCGTTGGGCTGCAATTCGAAAATTGCACACCCTGTCATCAAGATGCACACATGAGTCGTTTGGGACAGGATTGTAAAAAGTGCCACGATCCCCTGGGTTGGCATCGAATGATTTCGGATGATTTCGATCACGCGTTGACGCGCTTTCCTCTGCTTGGCCTGCATAAAAAAGTAAGTTGTGAGAAGTGCCATATTGGCGGCAAGACAGGAAATAACGTGCGCTTTGCAAATTGCAGCGACTGTCATAAAGATGAACATCTAGGACAATATGCCAAGAGAACCGCCGGCGGCGGCTGTGAGAGCTGTCACGATGTATTCGGTTTCGTGCCGGCAATATATGACGTAAAAGAACACCAAAAAAGCGCTTATCCGCTCACCGGCGCCCATTTAGCGGTACCTTGTGTGTCCTGTCATGTCATCGCGGAGCGGGGACCTCTAAAAGGAAAGCGTATATTTGAATTTGCAAATACGGCTTGTACAGTCTGCCATGTCGATGTACATAAAGAACAATTTGCCACGCAAGTACAATTGGGCGGCTGCGAAAGCTGCCATCAAACCTCGACCTGGGCAAGAACCTCTTTCGACCACAATAAGTCTCAGTTTCGGTTAGCAGGAAAACATGAAAAAGTTGCGTGTCGCAAGTGTCATAAAATCGTGGATGTAGGGATGCCTCGAGAACGCATTCTTTTTCGACCGATGAAGATGGCCTGTGGTGACTGTCATAAAGATATTCATGTTGGACAATTCGATCCGAAATCATGCGATCAGTGTCACAAGGTGATCGGATGGTCTGAGTTGAATTTCGACCACAACACGGATTCCGAGTTCGAGCTGCGAGAAGGACACGAAAAAGTCGAGTGCGCCAAATGTCATAAATTGATTGCAAAAAACGCCATCGAATTTGTACTCTACAAACCCCTGGACAAAAAATGTGCAAGCTGTCACGGTTAATGTTACGCACACTTTTAAGAACCGATAAGAGGTGAAAATGATGATCACTGTGCGGCAAAAACTTTCAAAAACCCGCATCCAAAGAGTTTTTGTTTGGTTTCTCTTTTCGCTTTTGACACACCTTTACTTTTATGATGATGGCGCTTTTGCTCAAGACAGCCCCCACAAAAACCTAACCCTAAATTGTGAAAGCTGTCATATCACCAAGTCGTGGACTCAAATTCACTTTAATCACAACCAGACGAAATTCACGCTGTTAGATCGTCATCAAAAAATTGACTGTGAATCGTGTCACAACATCGAAAATTTTTCCAACGTGACTGCTGAGTCCTGCGGCGAATTGCGGTACTGCCCAAATCCGTAAACACTCCACTTTTTTTGCT
>JBHHWX010000131.1:0-12359 GCA_046756745.1 bacterium
TAATGGATTTCTGGAGTATTGCGGAAAACGAGGCATTAATCCAATATTCCATTGATCCATCAATCCACTATCTAAATGCTTAAATTTTAATATGTTGACTCAATCAGCGTTATTTCTTTTTGTAGTACTATCGGTAAACGTTTGCATTTTTTTGCAAAAAAATATGACATGTTTTCTTTGGACGATTATTGTGAGATGTGAGACGTCAAACGTGAGACGTGCCCTTCCCCAACACACCATGTTGAGGGGCACGTTTCACATCTCACGTTTCACGTTTGCTAGTGCGGCTTCGCCGCGCTGGGAATTAGTAGGTTAAGAATAATTCGAAAATTTGTCAAGTAGGAAATGGGCTTTAAAAACCCTTGCTTTTTTTAGGCAAAGAGGTTAATTTTTTGCACAAAGGCCAAATTATGACAGAAAAAAATCACTTCTTTTTTTCATCTCAATTCCTGAGCGATATGCCAAACGGAAATTTAGGGAGTCTGGTGAAAAACTCACCGAACGGATTAACCAGTATTTTCAGCAAATTGACCAGCACTCTGTGCTACCTGAAACTAAGCCTGGCGACATCCGTAAACTTCTGACAGCCACTCCCAAAGTCCGGAGCAAACCTAAGGCGGCCAAAGCTGCAAAATGCAAAAATCAAAAAGAAAAATGGAAAATGGAAAATGTAGAATATTTTCCTGATGTCAATAATCTAATAATCTAATTTTAAAAGGAGGCTATAGAATGCAAGCAAAACGTTCGATTAAATTCTTGCTGACCACTCTTTTCATAATTGCGCTTGTACTGGGCTTAAACGCCCAGGGATTAAAGTACCCAGAGGCAAGGAAAGCCAACGTGATCGAAGATTATCACGGCACCAAAGTAGCAGACCCCTATCGCTGGATGGAAGACCCGGAGTCACCCGAGACTCTGGCCTTCGTCAATGCACAGAACCAATTGACTTTCGACTATGTGCGCAGCTTTCCATTCCGCGAAAAAATCAAAAAACGCCTTACCGAATTATTAAATTACCCCAAATATTCCGCGCCCAGAAAAGTAGGCGACCGTTATTTTTACTCGAAAAATGATGGCCTGCAAAATCAATCGGTCGTTTACATGCAGAAGAAACTGGGCGGTGAATCGCAAATCGTCATCGACCCAAACAAACTAAGCGCCGACGGCACCGTGGCTTTGACCAACCAGGTCTATAGCAAAGATGGCAAGCTTTTGGCTTATGGCTTATCCAGCAGCGGCAGCGATTGGCAGGAAATCAAAATTCGCGATCTCGAAACCGGGAAAGACTACGCTGAAATTCTCAAATGGTGCAAGTTTTCAAGCGTCGCCTGGAAGCATGACAACTCCGGGTTTTTCTACAATCGCTTTCCTGAGGAAGGGACAGTTGCGAAGCAAGATCGGAACAACTATAATCGAGTTTATTGGCATAAGTTAGGGTCGTCCCAATCCGAGGATAAATTGGTTTATGAACGCTCGGATGAGAAAGAGCTAGGATTTTCGCCAGGCATTTCAGAAGATGGGAAATATCTCTTCCTGTATATCTATCACGGAACCAATCCCCAAAATCGCATCTATTATAGAGAAGTCGACAGCGAGGGTCCGTTCATCCGGCTTTTGGATGAAGCGGACGCCAACTACGTACCGATTGGAAATGTCGATTCTGTCGTTTATTTCAGGACGGATTTGCAGGCGCCAAAAAGACGAATTATTGCAATCGATCTCAAGAAACCCGAGCGAGAAAATTGGCGGGAAATTATCCCGGAAACAGATGATGTAATATCCTTTCTAACCATGGTTAATAACCAACTCGTGGTGGCTTATATGCACGACGCACATCACCAGCTCAAATTATTTAACCTCGACGGCTCATTTGTCAAAGAGATAGAGTTGCCGACCATCGGTTCTATCACAACTCTTACTGGAAAGAAAAATGACACGGAAATGTTCGTTGGATTTGCATCTTTTTTATATCCAAATACCATATTCCGCTATGACTTCAAAACTGGAAAACTTGAGCAATTTCATGAAACAGAACTCGATTTTAACCCTTCGGACTACACAACCAGGCAAGTTTTTTACCCATCCAAAGACGGCACACGCGTGCCGATGTTTATTACCCACAAAAAAGGCCTTGACCTCAACGGCGACAACCCTCTGTGGCTTTACGGATACGGCGGCTTCAACATCAGCATGACACCGCGTTTTTCCAGCACCCGGCTGCTCTGGCTCGAAAGTGGCGGCGTTTACGCAGTGGCAAACTTACGTGGTGGTTCAGAATACGGCGAAGAATGGCACAGTGCTGGCATTTTGGCAAGAAAGCAAAACGTTTTCGATGACTTCATCTCGGCGGCCGAATGGTTGATTGAAAACAAATATACCAATCCCTCAAGAATTGTTATTAATGGTGGCAGTAACGGCGGTTTGCTGGTTGCCGCTTGTATGACTCAGCGTCCCGATTTGTTTGGGGCTGTGGTGTGTCAAGTGCCGGTTATCGATATGCTGCGCTATCATAAGTTTACGGTCGGCCGCTACTGGGTATCTGATTATGGCAATGCTGAAAAGTACCCTGAGCATTTCCAATTCCTCTACGCATACTCTCCGCTACATAATGTTAAACAAGGGGCGGCTCACCCCGCCACTATTATCACTGCGGCGGATACCGACGATAGAGTCGTTCCGGCTCACGCGAAGAAGTTTGCAGCAACACTGCAAACAAAAGATGCGGGAGCCAATCCTATTCTGCTTAGAATCGAAACCAGGGCAGGCCATGGCCGCGGCAAACCGATTTCAAAAATTATCGAAGAGCAAAGCGATATTTACGCATTTGTATTTAAGCAGTTTGCAATGAACGGCCTGACTGCAAAGCAAATCAACTAAATCAAAACGAGGGAAGTTATGACTGAAAACAAAGAAGCCCGCACCTGGGCGATGTTCTGCCACCTCTCAGCGCTTTCATGCTGGATAGGCGTGCCATTTGGAAACATCGTCGGACCGCTGATTATCTGGTTAATCAAAAAGGACGAAATGCCATTCGTTGATGAGCAAGGCAAAGAATCTCTAAACTTTCAGATCAGCATGACTATTTATGTTATTGGAGCGGTGATTTTAAGTATTATGTTAATTGGAATCCCTCTGCTCATCGGTCTGGGCATTGCGCATATTGTGCTCGTCATTGTTGCTGCGGTAAAAATTAGCGACGGCGATGATTATAAATATCCTTTCACGATCAGATTCATTACGTGACTTAACCGGTCAATGCGCCGCTCGCTTATCTCTTCTCTCTGTTCGCCTTCGGGATTTTTTGCATGAAAATAAAAGGTAAAACTGCTCTGATAACCGGCGCGGCGCGCGGAATCGGCCAGGCCACTGCGTTTGAGTTCGCAAAAGCCGGGGCGGATATCGTCGGCGTCGATCTGCACCTCCCAGATATGCAGGCAACCGCCGATACCGTCCAAAAGCTCAATCGAAAATTTACGGGTCTGGCTTGCGACATAACTAATGACTCTGCGACTCGCAAAATGCTGCAACATGCAATGGACAGCAACGGCGGATTTGATGTGTTGGTAAATAATGCTGCTGTCATGGCAAGCGGACCTTTTCTAGAACAAGATTTCAACGTTTGGCGCCGGACCATTGAAACGAACTTAACTGCCCTGATGGCGCTAACCCATGCGGCGCTTCCCCATTTAATAAAAAAAGAGAGCGCACATATCGTGAACGTTGCCAGCATTGCCGGCAAATTCGGTACGGAAGGGGTCGTCGCGTACGCTGCCTCTAAACATGGCGTCGTCGGCTTCAGCTCCGCACTGCGCTTCGAATTGCAAAAGACAAATGTAGGGGTAAGCTGGATCTGTCCAAGCCAGGCGGCGACTCGTATGGGCGAAGGGGTTGAACACACATTTCTAACGCCGGTCGTGCAGCCGAAAGACGTTGCGAAAGCCGTCAGAAAAGCCGTCGAGAACAATTCACCTGAAGTTTATGTACCGCGAAGCCAGCGCTGGCTAGTCTCAATCATACCGAGCCTGGCCCCCCGCTTTGCGCGCTGGTTTTCGGAATGGAGCAAGGCCTCTCAAGGCTGGCTGCAGGCGCGGAAAGAGATTCCGACAGATAAAGAGCGGGGAGCGTAGAGCGCGAATGCAAATCCTCCGCCGAATCTTCTACTTCTTTTCGATCTTTCTCGTTTATGTTATCCTGCGAGAATTATTAGAACTCTACGTTTTGACGAGATCGATCCATCCTCTTTTTGGCTATGCAATTTTGATCCTGCTTCTTGGATTCATCTTCTATTTCATTGCTATCCCTATATACAAAATCATCAAAATCCCAAAGAATTTTGCACCCTCCACCGATAACAGCAAAGCACCGGAAATTATCAAACATCGGATGGCTAAGTTCAAGAACAATCCATTTCTGCTAACCGAGGGGTTTGAGTTCTCAAATGTTGAAGAGAACGAAGAAGGATATCAAAAAGTCGTCGACGTTTTGCAGAAACAGAGCGACCGCATCCGAAAGAGGTATGTTCTGCAGCTCTTTTACAGCTCGAGCATCTCGCAAAACGGTTTTTTGGATGCCATCCTGATTTTGTCTTCAAGTGTCAATTTGGTGAAAGATTTGTTCATTCTTTATCACGGTCGCGTTTCAAACAAAGACTTGTGGGCAATCGCCAAGAAAGTTTACCTGTCAATGGCTATTGGCGGCTCTGAAGGGGTTGAATACGCCACCCAGGAATTGTTCTCAAAATTCGCCACTGAAAGTTTCAAAAGCGTGCCTTTTGCCGATAGAATTTTCGGCTCATTGGCTGATGGTTTTGTGAACGCAGCCTTGCTCACGCGCATTTCTCTGGTTACCGAAAATTATTGCAAACTCGTGACCATAGAGTCGGACAAAGACCTCTACCCTACCTCGGAATTCATCCTCAAAACGACGAAATTTATCACCTCGGACATTGTGGAGAAAATGACCGTTGAACTGCTACGGATGAGTAAAGAAAAAACCAGGGACACGGTAATGCTGGCGGTAAATCCAGTCGCACATTTGTTCAGCAAAACCATGGACAAAGTGAAAGGCGGAACCGACAAAATCACAGCCTATCCGAAAGAAGTGATCAGGGATATGGCCAGCGTTGCTAACAAGCCAATTGTTTATGGGTTAGATAGGTTGTCAAGCGTCTTTAAAAAGCGCAAAGGTGGGCATTTTTAAGCTGCAAACAAAGATTCCTTTTTATTTCTACTCCTCACCAAAGAATTAAAGTCCTTGCATTTTTTCATCAGATCGTTAACTTTGAATCCAACTTAAAGAACCAAACCTTGAAAAATGCAAACCGCGATTTTGAAACCTCTTGAAGAACGAATCAAATTTAGCTGGATTCTAAGCCGGCATCAAAGACCCTGCTTCTTCAGCCCTGGAAGAACGCATCTTCACGGCGTTCATCCTAGGTTTTGCGATGCAGCATTATTATTTGGACTCCAAAATCTGGCGGGTAAGTAGGATAAAGATGTACAGAAAAACCTGCGGGTTTGAACCAAAAAAATTCAAATGTTCGGAAGAAGGTTTTGATTCGGCATCAAAGCTCCCCTCTCGGACAAAAGGGTGAGGGTGTGAGTTCAGGATGGAAGACCTCATTAAACAAACAGTTCGAAATCTGAGAAAAAACCAAACGAAAAGCGAAACTATCATTTGGCAAGCGGTTCGAAATAGAAATTTAAATGGCAAGAAGTTTCTTCGCCAACATCCTATCCGCTTTGAGATGGATGGCGGAAAACGGTTTTTCGTCGCCGATTTTTACTGCCACGAAAAGAAATTGGTAGTTGAAATCGATGGTAAGATACACCTGAGACAAAAAGACTACGATGAGTTAAGAACACAAATCATCAATGCACTTGGGATGAAAGTCATTCGTTTTCGGAACGAAGAGGTTGAGGAAAATCTTGAGCAGGTGCTTGAACGACTTCGGCAGCATCTTTGAACTCATCCCCCAACCCCCTTCTCTTTGGAAGAGAAGGGGCTATTGAAGTTGGCATTTCAATTCAAGAGTAGATGCGAAAAAAGTCCCCCTCTCTTGGCCAAGAGAGGGGGATTTAGGGGGAGAGTTCGAGCATGCGCCCTGTTAAAGATTTTTTCACCACTAGCTAAATTTAAAGAATCTAAAAATATAAAAAACGGAAGGAAACATGAAACTGAATAAATTTCTTGTACTCGTACTGATTCTTCTTATGAACTGTACGCAAAAACCGTCAGCGCCGGAAGGCTACGATCCAGAGCTTTACGAACAAGCCCGGGAAATTGCTCAATCTACCATCATTTTGGACGGCCACGTCGATGTGCCGTACAGGTTGATCGAAGAAATGGAAGACGTCTCCCTGGCGACCGCAAAAGGTAACTTTGACTACCCGCGTGCCAAAAATGGCGGCTTAGACGTTGCGTTCATGTCCATCTACATCCCCGCCGCCTATCAAAACGAGCGTGGGACTTCCAGGAGACATGCGGAGACATTGATCGCTATGATGGACAGCATTATCGCCGCAAACCCGGATAAATTTGCCAGAGCGTTGACGCCAAATGATGTGAAAAGCAATTTCGAGAAGGGCGTGATTTCGTTTCCTTACGGGATGGAAAACGGCTCAGCCATCGAAGACGAACTATCCAACGTGGAATATTTTTTCAACAAAGGAATCCGTTACATAACGCTGACTCACAGCAAAAAGAATCTCATTTGCGATTCTTCTTTCGATGCAGACAAAGGCTGGAACGGCTTCAGCCCCTTCGGCAAAGAAGTCGTCGCCGAAATGAACCGGCTCGGCATTGTGGTCGACATCTCGCATGTCTCTGATTCCACATTTTATCAAGCGCTGCGCCTTTCAAAGACGCCGCCGATCTGCTCACACTCGAGCTGCCGCTATTTCACCCCGGACTGGGAACGCAATCCGGACGATGAGATGCTGAAGGCGTTAGCGGCTAAGGGCGGGGTGATTCAGATAAACTTTGGCTCCAGTTTTCTCACCAACGAGGCCAACGAATATGACATGAAGTTGTATGCACGGATCGGCGAAATCATGGCAAAAGAGGGCATCCCAAACTTTAATCATCCGCGCATTACGGCTGAGATGGAGAAATACAAGAAAGAGAGGCCGTATCCTTACGCCAAAATCGAAGACGTCGTCGACCATATCGACCACGTCGTGAAAGTGGCCGGCGTCGAGCATGTCGGGCTGGGCTCCGACTTTGACGGCGTCGGCGATTCGCTGCCGGTCGGACTCAAATCCGTAGCCGACTACCCGAATATCATCTATCATTTGCTCAAGCGTGGATATTCTGAGCAAGATATAGAAAAGATATTAAGCGGGAATGTACTGCGGGTCTGGCAGCAAGTAGTGGATTATGCGGAAACGCAGAAATAGCAGCGAAAAGCAAAAATTAGGCGCTTAAGAGTAAATTCTTTTGCTTTTTGGACAAAAATTTTTTGAAAGCCAAAAACAGACAGATTTGAACGTAAAATTCGAAATTCGAATATCGAAATCCGAAACAAATCCGAATATCAAATGATGAAAATTCAAAACAACACGGTCTATTTTTTATTTCGGACGGCAGAGTTTTGAACATCGGTCAGACGCACGACTGATTTGAAAATTTGAATTTCGAGATTGTTTCGAGTTTCGTGCTTCGGATTTCCGGTTTTATCCGGGTTAGGGGATATGAGTCGACTCTACCTAATTGTAACTCTGACTGCCTCAATCTTTTTGGGTTGCGAACTATTACCTTTTAACCGTGATCCCTTCGAGGGACCATTGCCTTATCAATTTAAGGTAATCAGCGAAATCCGGACTGATAACTTAACTGATGGTTTGCTGGTAGATTTTGAAGGTGATGGCCGCGACGAGTTTATTTCAATCCACAACGATAATCTACCCGGAGAAACTCCACCGCGGGTGATCTTATTCGATCATGGTTTCGCAGAGAAGCAGCAAGTTAATTTTGACGGTCGAATACAACAGCCGTACCTCTTTGACTGGAATAGCAACGGATTTAAGGAAATCTTCCTGCCATTTACAAAGAATGACACCACCTTTTTGAGAATTACCGACCAAAACGGCGAAATCCTGAAAGATGCCCCTCTTTTTTCCGGGAAGACGCGAGTTGACAGCAGTAGGAGTTATGACTGGCGAGGCGATGTTAGCAAGATTTTTTTTGAAGATCTTGACATTTCAGGCGAAAAAGAGTTCATCGTCTTTCCAAATGAATCCTATGCCCAACGGCCGCGGGGCGTATTTGTTTATCATGGACAAAGTCTCGAATTAATATGGAAGTACGAGATCGGCCCACGAACATATCATTCGCCCGGTTTCATCGATGCAGACGGGGATGGATTTATCGAAATCATGATTCCTTCCACTGCGCCCAATAACGGGAATTCAATTAACGGAACTGACGATGCCCACTCCTACCTCTTTCTTGTTGATCACAAAGGGAATCTCATTTGGCGCAAAGATTATGGTGAAATTCATTCAAACGTTATGGCAAAAGTTGTTGATGTCGATGGGGACGGCCTGTTGGAAATCGCGGCATTCTTTAGAGAACCAAACAGCCATCCCCGGCTTGAAATTCTTAACCCTCGAACAGGCCATCCTATACGAACGTTCAATGTACCGACAAACAAAGCGTGGTGGGAAATCGTACAAACCGATTCTCACACTGATAAAGAACTCCTTATAGCCACTGATGATGGCAAACTTTCACTTTTAAATTCGAAGCTCGAAATCATTCGAACTCGCGAACACCCCTACTCAGCCGCTCCCAGCATCGTAATTTGTGAAGACCTGGACAAGGATGGATTCGATGAGATTCTGCTGGATGGAGCAGAAGGCCTGCTTTGTCTGGATTCGGATCTATCAACTAAAGCGGGAACGCACAAACGTCCCGGCAATTTATTTGGAAACTGCCATGTTTACCACCGGGGCAGTGGCGCTCCGTTGCTGGCTTTATTTGAGAAGGCTCTCCCGGGAGGCGGTCAAAAAGCTGAATTAGCCGCACTCGAAACGAACTCGAGATATATTATTTCTTATTACGGACCGCCTGCGGCGCTGCTTTTGGGCGGTTCTTTTCTCATCCTCTTTCTCACTATCATAGCAAGATCATATCGAGAAAAAAGCTGCTACGCTCGTTTCTTTGAACAAAGCGCCGCAAATCGTGATGAGCCTATTCTGGTCGTGAATGCGCGGATGCAGATCACCTTTGCAAATGCGGCAGCGCGTGAACTGTTCGATCTAAAGCCAGTTAAACTGCGGGTTCCTATCTCGTCACTCCCACAAGAGACGGAAAAATACAGACGGCCTCTGAGCGGGCTGGAAAATTGCGATCCGGTTCGACAGGAAATTAAGATTAAAACAGGGAAAGATGGCGAAGCCGTCAACCGCCTCACTGCAGAACCGATTAAATTGACCGGCGGCAAAAAACCGCACTGGCTGGTAATTTTCGAAAACAATGCAATTGAAGCCGAACTTGAAAGAACCAAATCCTGGTCCGCCATGGCGCAGCGCATTGCACACGATATCAAGAACCCATTGAGCAGTATCCAACTGACCTTGCAAAGATTACAAATGGAATATAAAGATCGAGATAGGGCTGGCGCAAAAATTTACGACCCCTATACCGAAAGAATCATCGAACGCATCGAGGCGCTCAAACGGATGAGCCGCGGTTTTATGAAATTTCTAAATCTTGAAAAACTCAATCCACAACCCATCGATATGAATAAATTTGTTAAAAATCTATTTGCGACTTCTGTGATTGAACTGCCGACAGATATTAAGTTGGAGAAAAAACTCGCTTCAAATCTACCTGCAATACATATCGACCAAGAGCAGTTGCAAACTGTTCTTGAGAATCTGATTAGTAATGCCGTTAACGCGATGCCGGATAGAGGCAAGTTGTCCATAAGAACCGACCTGGCACTCAATTTGCAATTTACGGGAAAGAATGACAATCCCGCTGACTTTATTACTATAGAGGTTATGGATACCGGTTCAGGGATATCGCCTGAGATTCAAGAAAATCTGTTTCAGCCATCTGCTTCTAAATCTCCTTTTGGCACCGGATTAGGGCTGACAATCGTTAAAAAAATAGTGGAAGACCACAACGGCCATATCGACATGACCAGTGAAGAAGGCGTCGGTTCGTCATTTATTGTTTACCTACCCGTTGCCTAAATGCAACATGAAGGACATTAGTGGATTGAAAGCATGTTATTTAGGAAGAATCCAAACCCGACCCTATTGATCGTAGACGATGATTCTCATGTGCGGGAAAGCTTAAATGAAATTCTGAGTTATCACAGGTATCGCTGCTTGGAAGCGGGTAATGGTAAGCAAGCGCTTGACCTAATCAAGAAAAATCGTCTCGATTTAATTCTGCTCGATCTGCGTCTGCCTCGCGTGGACGGTCTTGACGTCCTCAAACAAAGCATACAACTTAAGCCTGATTTGCCGGTTATTATTATTAGCGGCCATGGAACCATCCCCTTAGCCGTAGAGGCGACAAAAAAAGGGGCATACGATTTCTTAGAAAAACCGTTAGAGGCTGAGCGCACGCTGTTAACTGTACAAAATGCCCTGGAAAAGAACTTTCTCAAGCTGCAACGGGATCAGTTACTTGAGGAAGTTCAGAAGCGTTATCAAATGATAGGCAACGACCCGGAGATTCAAAAAGTCTTTTCCTTGATCGACTCAGCAGCAAAGGTAGACAGCAAAGTCTTAATCAGCGGCGAACAGGGTACAGGTAAGGAATTGGTTGCCAGAGCGATTCATCACAACAGCGGCCGTTTGGGAAAGCCGTTCGTGCCGGTCAATTGCTCTGCAATACCGGAATCGCTTATCGAAAGTGAGTTATTTGGCTATGTGAAGGGCGCCTTCACCGGAGCCTCCTCCGATCGCGCCGGCAAATTTCAGCAGGCTGCCGGCGGCACCCTTTTCCTCGACGAAATTGGCGACATGAGTTTGATGATGCAAGCCAAGGTCCTCAGGGTAATCGAGGACGGCTGTGTGCAGCCGGTTGGCAGCAGCAAAGAGGTGCAAGCAGATGTCCGTATCATTGCAGCAACCAATAAGAATCTCCGAGCTGAAATTGAAGAGGGTAATTTTCGCAGCGACCTCTTCTTTCGATTGAACGTTATCCCGATTTCCCTTCCGCCATTGCAAGAGAGAAAAAACGATATTCCGCCGTTGGCCGAATATTTCTTGAAAAAAGTCTGTGCGGATGAGGGGCTGCCGAAAAAGAGCTTCTCGCAAACTGTATGGCCAATCTTGAAAGGATACGATTGGCCGGGGAACGTCCGTGAACTGCGCAATCTGGTAGAACGCGCCGCTGTTCTGACCGCTGACAGCCTGATCGAAGCGGACATTTTATCTGAAGAACTCTGCAGCCAAAACTACCAGCCGCAATTGTCCGAATCCCACCAAACTCTACGTCAAGCCCGGGCTCAGTTCGAGCGCGAGTTTATTCTCAATACCCTCGCCGCTCACAACAACAAAATCCAACAAACTGCCGATGCGTTGGGCATCCAGCGCAGCCACCTGTGGAAAAAGATGAAGCGGTATGGGATTACTTTAAAAAACTGACCTTATTAATCCTATCACACCGGGACTGCTTCTTAATACATATATTATTCTTGCTTTTCTCCACTGGAACATTTATCTTTTCAAAGTAGGGCACAAGGGTAGAGGCCATGCCAGAAATCACGAGGTTTTACGGGATAATCATCAAGCTATTTTTCGGCGACCATCCGCCGCCCCATTTCCATGCTGTGTACGGCGAATATAATGCACTTTTCAATATCGAAACCTTGGAGATGATTGAGGGCGACTTGCCCAACCGGGCAAAGAAATTAGTAATTGAATGGGCTTCCATGTATCAACGTGAACTCGATGCAATATGGAATAAGCAAGAATTTAAAAAATTACCTCCTTTGAGCTAAAAATGAACGTTCCAAAAATTCAATCTGTTTCAGTGCTGGATGAGCATACGCTCGTGGTCACGTTTGTGAATGGACAACGTAGAAAGTACAATGTCTTGCCGCTTTTTCGCCGGGAAATGTTCGCGCCGCTAAAGAATCCCGGATTCTTCAAGAATGTACAAGTGGAGCCTGGTGGGTACGCTGTAGTTTGGAACGAAAGCATCGACATTAGTGAGTATGAGCTATGGAAAAATGGTGAAGAGTTGCCATGACAGATTCGTTAACAAAACAAATAATCGAAGAATTGAACTATCTTCCTACCGAGAAAAAAAGAGCTTTGTTAGAATTAATTAGGACGGATCATTCAATCTCTAAAAATCAAATTAAGAATTCGAAAGAGGACTGGAGGAAAAAA
>JBHHWX010000132.1:0-12343 GCA_046756745.1 bacterium
AATGAGGCGCAAGCCACCAAAGACGTACGGCTAACCGGTACGGCATGGTCTTCCCTTTATGGTGGTATTGACGGCACCGATGCCCAGTCGAACCCGGAAAGCTCGGTGCTGTTTACGTTTGCGACGGTGGTGGGCTGGTGGCAGAGCTGGGATTTGACCGGTTTAACCAGGCTGTGGCATGATGGCAGCGCCCCGAACTTCGGGGTCATCCTCTGGGCCGCGAACGAGGACACGGAGGGTTATGATTTCAATTTTAAAATATCTTTTTCGGCAAGACCCGTGATTTCAGAGATCAGAGAGACATCCCTTTCGGTTTCTTTATAATGATCCCAGACAAACGACTTATCGAGTTTCACAGGTTTGAAAGTCTAACTCTTTGACCCAATTTTTTTCGACAAAGATTGTCTTGATTTTTGTGCCTTAATTTGTTAGAATAAAATAACTCAACTGGAAAAACTGACTTCGTAAGGAGAATCAGAATGCGTTTTCTTAAAGGTATCTATCAAAACGGCTCAATAGAATTCATCGAACCACCCGGGACAGAAGAAATGACCGAGGTAGTCATTCTATTCCCGGAACTGAATAAGAAAATAAGGAAATTGGGAGGACTTTACAAAGGCTCGGATGTCGATTACCCACAAATCAAGAAAGACCTGAAAGACTTGTCTCGAACGTCTGAGAGTCATTTGCTTAAGGAATTCTCCAACGATGAATAAGTATGTAACCGATACGCATGCACTTGTCAGATATTTGAACGGAGACAAAGTCTATAACGACACGGTACATTCCATTTTTGAGGAAGCGGACCAAGGTAAAAACATTATCCTTATTCCGTCCGTAGTATTATTTGAAATCGGTTACCTCAGTGAGAAGAGACGTATTCCGATCACTTTGCATAACATGTCAAGTATTCTTGAGGACTCTTTAAACTACATCGAGGCGAGACTTTCCATTGAGATCATAAACGCCGCGTTTGAAATCAAAGACATACCCGAGCTGCACGACCGTTTAATTGCGGGCACTGCTTACTATCTGAGCTTACCTTTGATCACGAATGACAAGGTAATACTGAAAAGTCGATACGTAACGACGGTTTAACTCCAGCCTAGCCCAATCCCCGCAAAAGGGGCCGCTCAAAGAGCTCAAAAACCGGCGCACGCAAAACAGCAAGACCTTCTACGATCAGCACGACAACAACTTTGTGACCTGCATCAGCGCCGGCGATGTGCACTACCGCGATGAGAACGGCAGCCTGCGGGAAATCGACACCAACATCGAGTTTAACCGGGACGGGTCGTACAAAGTGCGCAAGGGGCATTACCGGGCCTGGTTCACGGGCGAGAGCGGCGCGCGCAAGTGGGACGTCATCTACGAGCTGCCGCGCCCGGTTAAGGAAAAGCGCAGAAAGGGGCGGCCGGCCACGCGGCTGAAGTGGAAAGTCCGCAGCATCGGCTACTTTGACCGGTCGAGCAAAGCATATCAGGCGCTGCAGGAAGCGGAGCCGGTAGAGGCGGTACCCGCCGGCAACACGGTCAGCTACCCGGAGATATTTGACGACGTCGGCATCTGTTTTCTTTGTCAACGCGCTCAACTCAAAGAAGAAATCGTTCTTTCTCAAATAGGCCGCGACAACCTGCCAAACTCCTCGCAGTTCGGCATAGCCGCCGAAGACGCATTTTTGATGGTGGCCATCCAGTTCGACCTGAAGCCGAACAACCTCAAAGTCTTTGCGCGCAAGCGGGACAAAAGTAAGAAGGCTGTGAAACAAGGGGGCAAGTTTTCCTTTGAAGGCAAAGACCGGATTGAGTTCGAGGATGAGGATGAAATCCTGCATTTTTACTTCCCACGGGATTTTGCCTTTACAAAGTCCGACAGTTCACAAGTGAAGCAAGTAGTGCAGCGATTTTTTTACACAGAGCGCGGTAAGCATTTCCTGCTGGCGGGGGTGCCGTGGAGTTGGGTGCGGTACCAACCCAAAGGTACGGTTGTGATTGACCCTTCGACGGCCGCGGCGACGTTGGACGATGTCTGGCTGGAGTCCGCTGGAAACTTTAACACTCACAGCGCCGGGCTTTTGGTTGGGAACGCAGGCGGGGGTCCATCAAAAAAACGCACGTTGGTGAAGTTTGACCTGGCGAGCGCCGGCCTTCCGGCGGACGCCGAGATTGTCAAGGCGCAGTTGCAGTTGAAGTACTACGGGCGTTCGGGTTCGAGCTGGGTGGATCGTGAAGTTCGGGTACACCAGATGTTGGTGGATTGGGTTGAGACGCAAGCGACGCGGGATAATCGAACTTCAACCGCAGTCTGGAGCTCCGCGTACGGCGCTATCGGCGCGGACGCCAAAGCCGCTCACGAGGATTCGGTAGTGTTCACGTTTAACACGGCTGTGGGCTCGTGGCAATACTGGGATGTGAGCGCGCCAACCCGGGCCTGGCACAGCGGCAGTGCGCCGAACTTCGGGGGCATTCTTTTAGCCGACAACGAATATGTAGTGGGTTATGACCTCCGCTTCCGCTCCTCCGACGACGGCAACGTAGACCAGCCGGTTTTGGAGGTTATCTACACGCAGCCTACCAGGACGGTGTACTTTTTGAAGGACCATTTGGGGAGCATCCGTGCCACCGTAGACGAGATCGGTCAGGTGGTGGGCTACGACGATTACGACCCGTGGGGCTTTATTTTGGCGGGCCGCAGCATGGCGACGGGTGCGAGCACGGAACAGGGTGCGACCAAGAACAAGTTCACGGGCAAAGAGTGGGATGATGAGTTTGGGTTGAATTGGTTGTGTCTGAGGTCTTATCTTTCCCCTTGCTTTTCCCCTTGATTCTTCTTATTTTTAGCAAAAATTACAATCAATTACGAAACATCCTTGGGAGACGAGCCAACAATGTCCGATAAACCGAATAATGTCATTTCCTTAGATGTCGAAACCAATGTACAAACCGCTGAAGGCAGATTTTTTCTTAATCATTTGAATACGGTAAGCCATGTTCTGTTTTTGAGGGATTCAACCGTACGGTTTCAAGGCGAACAAGTGATGAAGACGGGCTATTTTGACGATTTTAAAAGCCTCATTTTATATAAATGCCCTAAGGGCTATTTTTTATTTGGCGATAAGGCTTTTGGAACGAACAATCTCTCTTGGATCGGGAGTGATTTGGATAGTTTGTTAAAATGCGTCGACGATAAGAAGTTAACAAAAAAAATATCTGAAGACGTTATCGATTAATTATTTTGTTTTAATTTTAGTGAGAGAAAATATGACCGAAATAAGCCGCTCCATTGAAATTGCAGCCACTCTTGACAAAGTTTGGTCTTATATCGAGCCTCAAAACTGGACGAAGATATTCGATTTTGTAAAAAAAGTTGATGGGTACTCCAAGGGTAGACCCGGAGTCGGAACACAAGCGAAAGTGGTGGCCGGTAATAAGGAAGTAGAAGTTTGCTACAACGTCGAGATTACAGAATTTAAAGAATGCGATAAAATTGTGTACAAGCGATACGGAGGACCGCTAACCGGAAAGGGCATGATACAGCTTAAGCCTTTACAGAGCGGAACTCTGTTTGTGAGAACCGGTTTTTACGACGATAATCTTTCTGAGCAAATCATCAAAACGATCAGCGTCGGGATGGAGAAAGATAATCGCAAAATCAAAAAAAATATTGAACATCCATAATATTGAAAATTTCAACTCTGCATCTCAATTTTTATTCACCACGTTTCAAAGTATATCCACCTGAATAATTCACAAATCCGAAAACAAACTACAGTAAAAGTCTGTTTGGATAAGAATCGCTCTCATTAAGAAGGTTTTAGCCACGGATTTTCACTGATTTACACGGATAAAGATTAAAAGGCAGAATAACTTTTTAGCATATTGTTGAAATTTTGCGGCTCTGCCACGATGTGACATCAATTGAGGACGTGGTTAATTGTTCAATCAAATTCTTGCCTGAAATGCATACTTTAATCTGCGATACGATAAAGGATTTCTCTTTGGAAACGAATTACGATATTTCTGTTATACGAATCACAGGTTTTCTCACCCAACACACTCCTTATTCAGGTCACTTCGAGTTTCATGTTGCCCGAAAAGCACGGATAAAATATCAGTTTGAAGAAGCCATTTTCACGACGACCGGAAATGTCATCTTTGCGGATTTTTCTGCGGCAAGGACATTCGCACAGAGAATGAACAAAAAGCGTGACGTGGTCGCCCATCCGGAACATGTGGTTCGAGCCGGAGAGATTAACGCTCTCGGTCTCATCGACGAGATCTTGCACAACTTGGTCGCACAATACCGTCAAAAATTCAATGAGCGCACATTTGAGGAAGCGCTGCATTGGTTGGAAGGGAAAGCCGGAGCGGACGAAGTCGAGAAAACACTCCACACCTTTGTTGAGGAATTTCCTCCGCTGGCGGTGTACAAGCAGGAAATCGACGTACAGACTTATCTCAACGGAGTGACGGCGGGGATTCCAAACCGGCAAATCGCCTTGGAGGAGATGCTGCTGCTATGGCTGGCCAACCTCAACCCGGCTTTTTCTCCGTTCCTCGAATTGTTTGACGATCAGGTTTTGGAAAAGCAAACGATCTATTTAGACATCATGCGAAGTCTGCACGATTTTTTTGAAACCCAGCCTCGTTTCGGACCGGACAATGAAAATTTAATCGACGCCATGAGAGGCCCTGCTCTGGCTTCGCCGCATTCATTAGAGGGACAGCTCCGGTTTCTCCAGCGAAAGTGGCGCCTGATGCTCGAGCATTTTGGGTTCCGTTTTCTAAGAGGTTTCGACTTTATCAAAGAAGAAAGCAAGCCTGTCTTTGCCGGGCATGGTCCAGCAGAAGTCATTCATTTCGATGAAACGCAAGACGAGCCCGAACAGTTTAGCCCGGATTTGGAATGGATGCCCAAACTGGTTCTGATCGCCAAGAGCACGCTTGTTTGGTTAGACCAATTGTCAAAAAAATACCGGCGCGCTATCACACGATTGGATCACATTCCGGATGAAGAGCTCGACCAATTAGCTCGCTGGGGGTTTACCGGGTTATGGCTGATTGGAGTTTGGGAGCGAAGCTCAGCGTCAAAAGAGATCAAGCGTATGAGCGGAAACCCGGAAGCTGAGGCTTCGGCCTACTCCTTGTTCGATTATGACATTTCTGCCGGCCTCGGAGGTTATGAAAGCTTAAAGAATCTACAAGAACGCTGCTGGCAACGCGGAATCCGCCTGGCAAGCGATATGGTGCCAAACCATACTGGGCTCGAGTCCAGGTGGGTCCGGGAGCATCCGGATTGGTTTGTTTCTTTACAACAGACGCCGTTTCCATCGTACACGTTTACGGGACCCAATTACTCAACAGATCCCCGCTACGGCATTTTTATCGAGGATAAATACTATGACAGAACCGACGCCGCGGTTGTTTTTAAGCGGGAGGATACTTGGACCGGAGATGTTCGCTATATTTATCACGGCAATGATGGCACCAATATGCCGTGGAACGATACGGCGCAGCTCAATTTCCTCAATCCCGAAGTGCGCGAAGCTGTCATCCAAAAAATATTACACGTATCGCGCCTCTTTCCGATAATTCGCTTCGATGCCGCCATGACGCTCGCCAAACGGCACTACCAACGGCTATGGTTCCCCGAACCCGGTGGCGGCGGGGACATCCCTTCCAGGGCAGAATTTGGCTTGACAAAAGCTGAATTCAATTCTGCCATGCCAAATGAATTTTGGCGGGAAGTGGTGGATCGTGTTGCACAGGAGTCCCCCGATACCTTGCTTTTAGCTGAAGCATTTTGGCTCATGGAAGGTTATTTTGTCCGGTCTTTGGGCATGCACCGGGTTTACAACAGTGCGTTTATGAACATGCTCAAAAGTGAGGAAAACCAGAAATATCGCGAAACCCTCAAGAATACGCTGCAATTTAATCCAGAGATTCTGAAACGGTATGTTCATTTTATGAACAACCCGGATGAGGAAACGGCTGCCTTGCAATTTGGCAGAGGCGACAAGTATTTCGGAATTTGTATGATGATGGTGACTCTGCCGGGATTGCCCATGTTCGGACATGGCCAGATAGAAGGGTTTCGGGAAAAATACGGCATGGAATATCGCCGCGCTTATCTTGACGAAGTGGTAGATACGCATTTGGTTCAACGACACGAGCGTGAAATTTTCCCGTTGATGAAAAAACGTTACTTGTTCGCCGAGGTGGATAATTTTTTGCTCTATGATTTTTTCATACCACAAGGGACTGTGAATGAAAACGTATTCGCTTATTCGAATCGTCTGGGAGAAGAAAGGGCGTTAATCATTTATAATAATAAATTTGAAGAGACCAGGGGATGGATCCGATACTCTGCAGCCTATGCCGTGAAAACCGGGGTGGATAGGCAAGTGCGATTGATACAAAAAAGTTTAGGGCAGGGCTTAGAGATTTATCACAACCAGGACTATTTCTGCCTCTTTCGCGATCACGTCAGCGGTTTGGAATACATTCGAAATTGTCGAGGTTTATGTGAACAGGGTCTATATGTTGAGATAGGAGCTTATAAATATCATGTCTTTGTGGACTTCCGGCAAATCCGGGATAACGAGGACAAACAACATGAGAAATTGAATGCATACTTAAACGGCCGGGGCGTGTTGAGCCTGAGTGAAGAATTGGTAGAGTTGTCGTTGAAACCTTTATTGGATGCGTTTGACGCTTTATGTCATGAAGATATGGTGAATCAGTTTTTACAAGAGTGGCCAAAAAAGGAAGAGAAAAAACCGCAACGGCATTTTATTGTTGATTTTAAGAAAAAATATTCGAATTTTATGAAACAAGCTTACAAGTTCTCTGACGCCGCCGATAAGAAGAACAAAGTCAGCCAGGAAGTTGTGAGAAAGCTGAAAAATTTGTGGGCTCTTGATTCAGTGGGTCAACAATACTCATTAAAGAGTTCCCGAAATTATCAATCGGCGCTGAAATACCTTAATAAGAATTTGGAGGCTGATAATTTTTTCCTTGTAACCGCCTATACGTGGTTGCTCGTGCACGCTGTCGGAAAAGTTCAAAGCGCAAAACCGAGCGCTGAACAAAGCCACCATCTGCTCGATGATTGGCTGCTTTGTAAAAGAGTCGATGGGGTTATCAATGCTTTTGTGGCTGATGATGAAAAAAGGTGGGAAGGGAAATATTTAGTGAGAATTTTGACCCGCCAACAGGAGTGGTTCAAGGATCTCAAATCCAAAAAACAAAACGCCCATCGTACTTTAGAAACTTTGTTGAGATCGGACGATGTTCAGCAATTCCTGAAAGTCAACCGATTTAATGAGACCCTTTGGTTTAACAAAGAAAGGGCCGAACAGCTTTTTAAATGGTTGTTTTTAATTGCAGTGGTACAAATCATCTCCCAAGTTGAGGCGTCAAAAGAAAGGATCGCAAAAGAGATCAGCGAATGCTTTACAATGGTGCATAAATGGTCGAAAGCTCAAGAAAGCTCTCAATATCAAGTTACCCGGCTTTTAGACTTACTAAAAGAAAAGGCGCCCAAAAAACGTTTTAAACAGAAAGACCCGGTGGTGAGGCAAAGCTCAAAGATGAAACAAGAACCTTGATTTGTGATAAAAATAAGTATGAAACGAGCAGCCCAAAGCTTATCAAAAATTCTGGATCGGACCGATTTTTTAAAACAAGTTTATAAGAAAGACTTACAGTTTGGCGATCTGGTCCTGGTTCAGACTCAGAACTCGACGTACACGGTGCGTGTTCTTGATGATGGATTCTACTCGGTTTCAGGCGGTTGGTTTGATCTGCAAGGCCTCTCTCCGGTAAAACTCAAAATTACCGGCTGTACCTGGGGAGGCAGTATCGTTAAAATGGATATTATGGCGGCGTGCGGTCTCTGTTTAGAGTTTAGCAACCGCGTGGTGACCAGCCCGATTAAACAGGTCACGGTGGTCAAGTATACAGAGCAGAATTGACAGAAAGAAGATAACCCGATAGAGCATTTCTCATCCCCTTTTAAAGAGTTCCCCCTTCTCTAATAAAAAATATTGACAAGTTGTTAGATTTTTTGTAACTCACCACATACAAGGTGTTTTTTCTAAACCCTTGTCTGATTTTCTAATTGCTTGAAAAGATCAAAAAGCGATTTGGCAAAGGGTGCAAAGTATTCCTCCCCAGGATATATATTGGGCTGTGGGATTGCTATGTTAAGCTGTTTTTCAAAAATTCTCATTTCATCAACAAGATCACGAAAAAGCGAAGAGAGAAGATAGATGTCCTCCGACCAGGGCGATGTTTGCAGTGCTTTTACAATGGAATCCAACAGCACGAATAGTACAGAAATCCCTAGCAAGTGGTCAATTCTAACTGTGTTTTCCGTCAAAACATGAATTCCGAACCATCTTACCTCAAAGCCTTTGAATCGGGCGACCTGCATGACAAAGTCCATCAAGCCCTCGGTTTGTTGGAATCGTGCACCGTTTGCCCGCGCGACTGCAAAGTCAATCGCTTGCAGGACGACTACGCCGTTTGCCGCACCGGTCGCTACGCTGTCGTCAATTCTTATTTCCCACATTTTGGCGAAGAGGACTGCTTACGTGGCAAGAGGGGTTCTGGTACCATCTTTTTCTCCCATTGCAATCTGAAATGCGTGTTTTGCCAGAACTACGATATCAGCCAGAAAGCCGGGAAAGGGCAAGGAGTCCACACGGAGAGATTGGCTGGGATGATGCTGGAGCTGCAGACTCGCGGTTGTCACAACATCAACTTCGTGACCCCGGAACATGTGGTGCCGCAAATATTGGAGGCGCTGCTACTGGCGATTGAGAAAGGACTGCGGTTGCCCATCGTTTACAACACCAGCGCTTACGATTCGCTGGATAGCATTCAATTTCTGGATGGCGTGGTGGATATTTACATGCCGGATTTCAAGTTTTGGGACACAGTTAAGGCCGCGCGATATTTGAAAGCCGAAGACTACCCGGAGACAGCAAAGCAGGTTATCAAAGAAATGCACCGGCAAGTCGGCGATTTAATTCTTGATGAAAACGGAATTGCGAAACGCGGGCTGCTACTACGCCATCTGGTCATGCCGGGAGATTTGGAGGGAACACGTGCCATCCTGAACTGGATCGCGGAGGAACTTTCATCCACGACCTTTGTAAATGTTATGAAACAGTATCATCCCGCCTATAAAACCGAACGCTACCCAGAAATAGATCGTCCGCTTACTCCCTCCGAATTCAGTCAAGCGCTCAAGATCGCTCAAGAAGCCGGATTGAAGGGATAGACCACCGGTCTGTTGCTTTTTTGGCAAAAACTCAGTTCCGGCAATTAATTGTGACACTTAGCGAAGGCGTCCTCGCCGAGCGATTCATCCTCCTGAACTTCGATATCGTTGAAACGATTCGACATGAAGGAAATATTTGGCCGCTTGTCCCCAAGAGAGAGTGTCCGAGAAGTATTCACGAGCGCTCGGCGAGGACGCCTTCGCTAAGTGGATGGGGAAGCCTGCTTGAGCAGTTGGGTCGTGTCGCTTTCAAATCACTCACCGTAATTGAGACATTACTTTTTTAGCAACTTTGATCTTGAATTTGTGTTTTCAAATGTTCATATTAAGTATAATAAGTAACACGACAATTGACAAGCAGATTATTGCTGAACCAACAGCCATTAAAGCTTGGGCCGAAGGTAGAACCATTTTTGTTGAACTCACAGACGGCCGTATTTTTGGCTTTCCGGCAAGTCGTTTTCGTATTTTGAAAAATGCGACGGATGAACAATTGAAAGAGGTAACGCTTCGCTTGGACGGGTATGCGCTCCGGTGGGAAACTTTGGATGAAGATATAACAGTACCCGGAGTCGTAGCGGGTAATTTTCAATTGCCATGCGACTCAGAATAATTCTCGAATACTCGAATAAATAAGGAATTTATTAATATTTATTTTAATTGGTTTTAAAGCGGAGAGGTAACATGAGGATCACTGTCGATATCCAAGATGATGTTTTCAAAGCATTGGATAATCTAAGAAAGCAGAACGGACGCTCACTTGATGAAGAAGTTGAGAATGCGGTTTTGTTGGCAACAAAGAAAAAAGCCCTGATTCAACATTTAATGAACGAAACATGCGATGAATTTGATATCGCTCTGAAGAAATTAGCTTAAAGTCTTGTGGACGAAACATTGTTTTTGGATGTTGGTGACGTCTTGGGAATCCATAGAATCGTACTGGAGAAATATGGCGGGCTCGCTGGGGTTCGAGACAGGAACATGTTACTCTCTGCTGTAAACCAACCTCAACAAACATTCGAAGGTCAATTTCTGTACGATTCAATCCCTAAAATGGCCGCTACTTATGCGTTTCATATATCTGAAAATCAGCCATTTGTTGATGGGAATAAACGTACCGCTTTTGCGGCCAGCAACGTATTTCTTAAGCTAAACGGATTTAGGCTTGATGCCAGCGATGAGGAAGTTTACCAATTGTTTATTGATTTGGCTAACAAAAAAATTACTAAAGACGACTTTTTCATATGGTATGAAAATACATCCATAAGTTGATTTTTAGTCCTAGCTATCAAGATGATTAATCCAAAAGGTGACCTGGTTTCATTGCTACTTGAATTTGAGTTTTCAAATACTCATATTGTTTAAGTTTTGTAAGTAGAGTTATCTGAGAGGAGTGATACACATGACACTAACTCTTCAACTGCCATCAACCAAGACTCGCAAGCTTAATGAACGAGCAAAAAACTTCGGCATTACTGCTGAAGAATTTGCTGAAAAAGTACTTGAATTCATCGCCGATGCTTCTGACGAGGATTTCGAAAGTTGGATAGAGACACTGGAGATTCTATTAGACAGAGAATTTGTGCAAGAACTCGAGGCGAGCATTAAACAAGTCCAAGAAGGCAAAGTAACCGAATGGGACCAAGCCAAACGGGAACTCGGTTTGGCATGAAATATAGAGTCCAGTTGACAGATATTGCAAAAAAAATGCTTGCAGAAATAACTGATGTTCGGGTGAAAAAGAAAATAGCTGAACGGATCGACAAGCTCACGAATAGTCCGGATTTACAGGGCAAGTCACTTAAAGGAATATTTTTAGGCTATCGCAGTATCCGAGCTGTTGGTCAACGTTATAGGATTGTTTTTAAAGTTATTGAGCAGAAACTTGTCGTATATATTCATCGGTGTGGGGATACGTAAAGAAGGTGGCAAAAGCGATATTTATTTTCAATTGCAAAAGTTGAAAAGCAAGAAATAATATAATAATTATGATTTTTCGATACACCCAATGGCGTGAAGGCCAGGACAAAAGCAAACTTACTTTCGAGGAGCTTATGTCCCTGTTCAGCCAACTTCTGATGCGTATGAATGGCAATGTCTCAGAAGCGTTGCAATGGATGACAGAGTTGGATAGCGAGTACAAGTTTTTTAACGATCAGGAGGGCATGAGTTTCGACGAGTTTTTAGAGTGGCTGAAAGAAGAAGGATACATTGAAGAGTATGACGATATCTTTTCATTGACTCATAAGGGTTCGCGCCGAATCCGCCAAGACGCGCTGAAGGAAATTTTTACTTCTTTAAAAAAGAGCCCTTTGGGCGAACACGAGTCCCCGTTTATGGGCGAGGGAATTGAGCGGCTCAGCGAGACCAAGCCGTTCAAGTTTGGCGACCAGCCTTCTAACATCGATTTTACTTCCACTATTAATAACGCGATTCGGCGGGATGGCATCGACGACTTCAACTTGAAAGAAGAGGATTTTGAAGTTTACGAAACCGAGCACCTTTCTTCCTGTGCAACGGTTCTCATGCTCGACATCAGCCACAGTATGATCCTTTATGGCGAGGATCGCATCACACCGGCGAAAAAAGTGGCGCTGGCCCTTTCCGAGATGATTTTGTCACGTTTTCCTAAAGACAGTCTGGATGTTCTGGTGTTTGGTGATAAGGCCGTAGAGGTGGAATTGCACGATATTCCAACCGTAGCCGTTGGACCTTATCATACAAACACAAAAGACGCGCTGGAGTTAGGCTTGCGTCTTTTGAAACGAAAACGAAACGCGAATAAACAAATTTTTATGATCACTGACGGCAAACCCTCGGCTATTTTTGACCGCGGACGGCTTTACAAAAATCCGTTTGGATTGGATAGAAAGATCGTGAATCAAACCCTAAATGCGGCTCGGGAGTGCCGAAAAAATAAAATTACCATTACGACGTTTATGATCGCACGCGACCCCTGGCTTGTAGACTTTGTCAAGCAGCTTACCGAAGTGTGCAAAGGCCGCGCTTACTATTCGTCATTGAATCAATTAGGGGAATACATTTTTGTCGATTA
>JBHHWX010000133.1:0-12326 GCA_046756745.1 bacterium
GGCAATCCTGAGTCAAACGACGTTGAGACTTTTATCAACAACTTGATACATTCGCCCCAGTTTTACCAGCGTTTGATGTACACGATAGAGGGAACGGTACCGGTTTTCGAGACGGCGACGGCGGCAAGTTTGGAAAAAATCACGATTCCTGCTGATGAGGAAATCGTCGCGAAAATTATTGAGGGGGCAAACGAAGAAGAGCAATCAACGCGCCCTCAGCCTCAGCCGAATCCGGCAATAGTAAGACCAACAGCAGGGCCCAAAATAGGGAGTCCAACATTTGATTCAATACGACACCCCGCGCCCTCCTCTTCTTTTCCCCGCCGGGTCTTTGCATACGCGGCGCTTATCCTGTCTTTATTTTCAATCCCCGCTATTCACTATTTTGCAAAAGATGATGTCCTCGATCACTATGTTTTTGATGACAGAGTTCCTTACAACCCGAATGTATGGCGGGACGCGGAATCCTCTTTACAAACAGAACGCATCTCCAATCTCATCAACTATCAGCTACAAAACAGTTTACGAAATTATGTCGGCTATAATTATCAAACCACCGTAGATAGCCTGGAAAAATGGCTCACAACTGTGGATACTCTCCAAACCCAGGCGGATAACCCGGACATTGCTTGCCTGGTGCGAGACTACTATTTCTATTTGGGAGTTTCCTATTTTGCCTTATTCAGAAGCGAAAACTCTACACTCGACGAAGAAACCAGGACGCTGCAAATACATAACGCGACTCGGTATTTAAAGCAGGCCTATTTAATCATTTCAAAGTGTCCTACAGGAAACGATAAGGAGATATTTTTTCTTGGCTTAACACATGGTTTCTCAGGGAATGTAGATTCAGCCGTCTCAGAGCTTCGGAAAATACATTCCGAAAGCCCTTTTTATGAGAAAAGTAAAAAACTCATTGCGAGATGGGAAAAACATTGATGTCTTTAAATTAATATAAAATCTGCAGGAGGAAATTATGGACAGTGTAATAGCGTGGTTGATTTTCGTTGCATTAGCTGGTATTGGGATTCTTCTTGCTTTCGGTGTTAGCGTCCTTGGACAAATCAGAAATTCATTATCGCGAAGTTTGGGCACCCTTGGAACTGGCTCTGATCATCGATCGAGGGATGATATTGAATTCTTTCGCGAACAAATGGATTCAATATTGGAAGAACTCAGACAGAGCATCAGAGACGGGAATCGAGAATTGCTGAATTATTTAGGGGCAATGGGGGGACAGACTAAACCCCCAAGCAGTGGCGGTACGGGACCTGGATAATAAGACCTATATTATGGACTCCAGTAAGATAGCGCCTCAAATCATCATTTAGAAAACAGAATTGGTATTTTCCCTCGGCATCCAGCGGCTTTTTAGTCGCGACAGTTGGTGCTTTTCGGGAGGGGAGGCCCCAACCCAGAAGCATATACCCCGCTCTCCGGTGAATGGTTTTGCGGACAGTGAAAGTTTGTCAATCATTGCCACTTTCAGTATTTAGCCTCATTTTCTCCTTTACGCTTCCATTCCATACGAACTGATAGGGTTTTGGTCATGGCTCGACATTTAACCTCGCTTATCGTCTGCTTATCGATCATTATTGGTTATGCTTATATTGGTAACTCTCCCCAGGCTCTTTTTGCATCGAATAAAAAATCGGTGAGGGATTATTACAAGCGGTTATCATCAATTGCAATTGATAGCACCTTCACGAAAAAGACAGATTTCAGTGAACTTCTCAGAGATTATCCTGAATTTGAAGCGACCTATAACAATATTCTGGAACAGCTTTTGTTCCATGGTGAGAGTGATGAAGCGAAAAGGTATTTTAAGGCCTTAGCTCAGACAAAACCCTTTCAACGAAATAGTTTCTGGATGCTTGCAAGAATCTATGCGCTTCTGAATGAAGACAACGATCCGGATTCCTCATATATCTATTACAAGAAGGCTCTTTATGCCGGTCCTCTCTCTTATACTCTTCTCGAAGACTTTATCGACTTTAACTACAGATACTCCCGGGGAGCTTTATGGCCTGCAGAGATGGATGCCCTTGAACTGAACCGAGATCATAAACGCTTTGTTGATGCTGTCATTAAGATGAAGCATTTACGTTATCGAGAAGCGCTTCCTCTGCTGAATGAAATTTCTGATGACGCGGCTCAAAAAAGAGTGGTGGTTTATCTCAAAGGGTTATGTGAGTTGTATCTTTCGCGTCATGCGCACGCAGACTCAATATGGCGTAAAGGTCTCATCAACTCACGAAAGTACGGCGATTGGCAATCCGAAGGCCAATTTCTCAACAGCCTCGGCTATTTATTGATGTCTTATCATAATGACAACGCTAAGGCACGAGTTTATTTCAACTTAGCGAAAAAAATCGCATTTAAAACAGGTGATTTGAATCGACTGCTGTTAGTCCTCAGGAATATCGCAGGTCTAGAGCATCAAAATGGAGACTATGCTCAGGCACGGGAAAAGCTCGATAAAGCATTGCGGATAGCTATAACCATCGGCCGATATCAAATTGCAGCGGCTGTTTGCCGAGGTATTGGCAATGCCTATTTCTACGAAGAATCGATAAACGACGCACTCCTTTACTATAATAAAAGCGAGCAGCTTGCACGCAAAAGTGCTGATCAGAGAGAAGAAGCTTTCACAAGACTGGACAAAGGCGATGTGTTTGCATATTTGAAGCAAGATTCCCTGGCGAATAGAGAATATACCTACTGCTTTGAATTAGCTCAAAAACGGCAGATGCTCTCGCTCCAAAACCGGGCATTGGGAAGAATTGCAGATACCTTTATCTCCAGAAAAAAATACCCGCAAGCCCGAGCATTGTTGTTGAAAATCATCGGTTCGGAACAAGCGAACGCATCTTTGGTTTATAAGGCTTACTATTTATTGCGGATAGGGGTAACCTATAAAGCAGAAAAAAATTATCAAGAGGCTGCAAAATTTATCCAACAGGCGTACGAAACGGCTGAAAGCGTCTCATCTGCCTATTATATGGCCTGGCCACTCCAGAGGCTGGGCGAGGTCGCCGTGCTTGAGAAAAACTACCTAAAGGCACTGCAAATTTTTCATGAAAAAGCGCTATTGGATGTAGCAAAAGATGATAGTGAACTAAAACTGGATTGGACCTCCGGAGTAGGTGATGCGTACAGAGGCGAAAACGATTTAGACAATGCTATCGCTTATTATAAGCAAGCGGCTGACATACTAGAAGAATCCACTCAACAGCTTAAAGTTGAACAGTTTCGCATCGGATTTTTTAGTAAAAAATATCAGGTATACCGAAATTTGGCCCAGTGTTATTACACGCGTTATCAAAGTACCGGTTTTCATACAGATCTCGATAGTATTTTTCTGTACCTTGAGTTGAGTCAGGCGCGCGCGTTGCGGGAAATAAGAGTCCGGGATGGTTCCGAGAAAAACAAGATTATGAAGAGTACACAATATCGGGAATATGTGCGAGCTACCAAACAGTTACAGAGGATACAACGGAATCATCGTTTTTCGGACAAGATCACTGACTCTCTTAACACTCAAATAGTTGCAGCGCGTCATTCCTTAATTGCGAAGGGCTTAGATCTGGTGATGGCATTTCCGGATTCCTCGAAAAAGCAATTGACACAGTCGCTGTCCTCTACATTCGATAAGTTAAAACACACTGATATAGGGTTGTTATTTTATCATATTTCAGACCACCAATCTTTTGTGTTCGCAGCGACGGCAAATGCTGTGAAGATCGTTCCATTACAGATGAAGTCATCTTCCCTTTCTTCTGCAATTGACTCTCTCGTCTCGCCGTTCCACAATTTCGATATCAATGACATTCAACAAACACCTTTTTACGCAGCTATTGCTCATAAATTATATCAGTCTTTGATCAAACCCGTTGAAGAGGTGTTCTCATTACCAGAGCGGCTTCTTATCATTCCGAATTTAGTTTTGATGGGCTTCCCATTTGAAATCCTCCTCTCCGAGTCTCCTGATGAAGCAACCTACTACCCGCATAATTATCCGGGATATGCCGAGCATTTCTTGCTGCATCGATATACATTTGCTTACAGCCCGAGCACTCTGTTCTTATTAGGTGAGGAGAAAGTGACCCCAGGGACGCCCAAGGTGTTGGTAATCACGTACTCTTCCGGCAACAAGCCGGAACGATTTTCACCGCTGCTCTACAGTGAAAGAGAAGCAGAGGAAATAAGCAAAGTCTATACAAATACGACTGTCTTTAAAGGCGACCAGGCGACAAAAAGCAGATATTTACCGGAAGCCGCAAAGTACCAGGTTTTGCACTTTGCAACTCACGCCTTTGTTGATACGGTATTCGATGCATTTTCGGGAGTGGTTCTGCCTGTCAGCGCGGACTCTACGGACGACGGCCTTTTGATGGGATATGAAATATCCGATCTGAATTTAAATTGTGACCTGGTAACCTTAAGCGCATGCGAAACCGGTCAAGGGAAATTGGTGGCCGGCGAGGGTATTCTCGGTCTGCCGAGATTATTCTTTAGCGCCGGTGCAAAATCCGTGCTCATGACCATGTGGAAAGCTAATGATAAGTTTGCTTCAGAATTGATGCCGCAATTCTATGATTACCATCTGAACAAAAAGTTGTCCAAAGCTGATGCATTAACGAAAGTTAAGCGAACAATTCTCAAAAAATATGAGCCCGAAAGCGAAGAAGGTTATTATCATCATCCCGTTTTCTGGGCATCTTTTTTATTGTATGGCGATCCGGGAATGACTGAAAGCAGTCGGTTTGGACTCGTTTTTTCTGCAATTCTACTTGTGTTGTTTTTGTTAGCGGCTTCGTCTATCGCCTATTCTTTCTACGTTCGGCGCCATAAGTCAGCCAATGTTTCATAATGGTTTTATGAGAGAACGTGGCTATGAATCGCAAGGGAAAGGGTTCCGTGGCCTCCCGGCCTATTGAAGTAAAAAAACGATATCGTGAGACAATTTTGAGTTTGCCGAATGTCGTGGGGCTGGGAATTGGAGCGAAGATAGTAAACGGTCAACCCACAAATACCGTAGCTATTAAGGTCTACGTTCACTCAAAAATTCCGGAGCAGCATCTTACTGAAGGTCAATGTATACCCAAAGAGCTCGACGGGATACCGACCGATGTTGAAGAACTGGCGACTCCTCGTGCTTCTTGAACAAAGAATAGGGAAAAGTTATGAAAAGGAGTCTACTCAAAGCCTGTCAGATTGAGAAACAAAGCGCCGGGGCTCGGGCTTTGCTGAACCATCCGGATTTAGTGGGGATGGGCTATGGTCCGAAAGAACGGAACCAAGGTCTTACCGACGACGCGGCGATCAAGCTCTACGTTCGGAAAAAAGAAAAAGATTTGAAAAAGCTTGGTAAGCGGGTATTGCCTCGAAAACTGGGAAAAGTACAGACCGACGTCGTAGAAATCGCCCCGTTACAGGCGTTTTCAAAAAATAGCCATCGCTGGCGGCCTGTTTTGGGAGGGACGAGCGGCGCTGTTTATGTCGAAGGACGCACATTCACGGGAACCCTGGGTATGGCCGTACAAGGATGGGGGCGTACACGCGGTCGTTTTTTTATATTAAGCAATAATCACGTATTAGCACATATCAATGAAGCAGAAATTGGCGCGCCAATCCTTCAGCCTGGAACATTCGACGGTGGTGATCTCGAAAAAGATGTTATCGGATCGCTCTATCAATACGTTCCATTACAATTGGGTGATCCGCAGAAGAACTGGGCAGAGCAGCCGAGGAATCGGGTAGACGCGGCTCTGGCAGAAGTCAATTTCTGGAATGTTTCTCGTGAGATTTTTGGACTGGGTTACCCAAAAGGGTGGCGCACGAAAGAGAAGGTGCAACAAGCGGTCATCGGAGCGGGTGGAAGGATGCGGGTGCAAAAAATCGGCGCCGCGACAGCCTATACCACAGGATACGTCAGCGATCTCAGTTATGATGGTTGGGTCGATTATGGCAACGGCAGGTTAGCATTTTTTGAGAATCAGCTTTTGATTTCGCCCGGCAGTTTCTCCGGTGTCGGGGATTCCGGGGCCATTGTTTTCGATATGGACCAGCGTATCATTAGTCTTCTTTATGGCGGGAGTGAAACCCACACCGTTGCCAATCACATCGAAGATGTCAGGCAGCAGTTGCCGTTCTTTGAGTTTTTTGAACCGCGAGTTTGAGGGAGCTGCTTATTTAGGGGAGACGTCTATCCATCTCCGATTTAGCCTTGAATTGTGAGCTCGTGACCTTACCAGCATCCTTTTCTGGGCTGCGTTTACATTGTATGGGCAGCCGGGAGTCGAGCGGCAAACATCCCTTCTGTTTTCATGGAAAGGCGTCGCGATATGGATGATCACAATAATGGCAGTAGAAATTCTTTTCCGTGTTTATTTCAAGCGGGGGAGAGTTCAATAACGCTGGTTTAACCTGCAACCCGCTTACACTGAAGCTGAGACAATGCACAAAACTAAGTTGATACGAACATTTAAACAGCACTGGTATCAATTCGCTGCCCATACTTCAATATTTCATTTACAACTGGATTTGCTATATTGAAGTCTTTTTCTCTGAAAGGGTGCGGCTCAATTCTGCTATCAATTTTGCGCCTCAACCTCATTAACTCCAATTGTATATCTCAATATTTAAAACATCTTTTTTGTCCATTTACGTAACTCCTTTATTCGCTCAATCCACAACTCTGCATATTCACGAGTGCATAGATTGTAAAATTCTTTTTTATAGTCGTCGTATCGAGCATTTATATTGAATGATGTGATTGTGTCAAGCCAGTCAGAATATTCATCTGTCAATTCCATTTCACATAATTCCGCTAACCCAAATTCGGCCGCAGCCACTTCTCAACTTCTTCAAGTGACCACCCTTTCCGTTTTTGATAATTCCGAACTTGATCTTTGCCGATTTTCCCGAGCGAAAAATATTTCGCCTGCGGGTGCGCAAAATACAAACCGCACACCGACGCCGCCGGCAGCATGGCAAAATTTTCTGTGAGCTGAATACCGCAATTCTGTTCCACCTGCAGCAGATCGAACAAAATTCGTTTTTCACTGTGGTCCGGGCAGGCCGGATAACCCGGGGCCGGGCGAATGCCGCGATAGCGCTCTTTAATGATTTCGTCGTTGCTGAAATCCTCATCGCCAGCGTAGCCCCAATATTCTTTGCGGACTTTTTGATGCAGGCTTTCCGCAAAGGCTTCTGCCAGACGATCGGCCAGCGCTTTGATCAAAATGCTGTTATAATCGTCCTGCTCTTTTTCGAACTGCTTGACAAGCGAGTCGACCCCCAAACCGGCTGTGAGCGCAAAGGCGCCGATGGTATCTTTCATCCCGGTTTGCTTTGGCGCGATAAAATCCGCTAACGCCAGATTCGGGTTGCTGCCGGTCTTTTGAGTTTGCTGTCTCAGCGTGTGAAAAGTGGCGAGGATTTCGCTGCGATTTTCGTCCGAGTAGAGTTCGATATCGTCGGCAACGGCATTGCACGGAAAAAGTCCAAGCACTCCGTTCGCCGAAAGGAGCTTTTCAGCACAAACTTTGTCCAGCAGTCGATTGGCGTCATCAAAAAGCGCGCGCGCTTGCTCGCCATATTTTTCATCTTCCAGAATCTGCGGGAATTTACCGCGCAGCTCCCAGGTGAGAAAGAAAGGCGTCCAATCGATGCAACTGCGAATCTCCTCTAACGGATAATTTTGTAAAACCGTAAGCCCCGGTTTTTGGGGTCTTGTTGGGGCGCTTGTCTTCCAGTCAATCTGTAACCGATTTGCACGAGCCTGCTCGAGCGTGAGAATATTTTTGGCGGCGTTTCTGCGTTGGTGCTCCTGGCGAACGTTATTGTACTCTTCCTGAATGTCTTCAAGAAAACCGTGCCGGTTGTTGGGATTTATCAGGCTGCTGACGACGGTGACGGCGCGGGAAGCGTCCAAAACATGCAAGGAAGGGCCGGAATAAGCCGGACTGATTTTGACGGCAGTGTGCACGCGGGACGTGGTCGCTCCGCCGATGAGCAGAGGCAGTTTGAAGCCGAGACGCTCCATTTCGCTCGCGTTGTGCACCATTTCGTCCAGAGACGGCGTGATCAAACCGCTCAAGCCGATGACGTCGACGTTCTGTTCTTGTGCGGTTTGCAGAATATTTTCGCAGGAGACCATCACGCCCAAATCGATAATCTCAAAATTGTTGCAGGCGAGAACAACGCTGACGATGTTTTTACCGATGTCGTGCACATCGCCTTTCACCGTGGCGAGCAACACCTTACCGCGCGGTTTCGAGTCTCCGGATTTGGCTTTTTCGGCGTCGATAAACGGCACCAGATAGGACACGGCTTTTTTCATCACCCGCGCGCTTTTGACCACCTGCGGCAGGAACATTTTGCCGGAGCCGAAGAGATCGCCCACCACGTTCATGCCGTCCATCAACGGACCTTCTATCACAGCCAGCGGTTGCGAAACCTTGTGCCGGGCTTCTTCGACATCTTCTTCGATAAAATCGACGAGACCCTTGACCAGCGCGTGTTTCAGGCGTTCTTCCACCGGCAGTGAACGCCATTGTTCCGCTTTCGTTTCGACGGCGTCTTCGGATTCCACTTTTGCGGCAAAATCCACCAGGCGTTCTGTGGCATCGGGACGGCGGTTCAGCAGGACGTCTTCGACGCGTTCGAGCAAGTCGTCGGGAATCTCCTCGTAGACTTCGATCTGTCCGGCGTTGACGATGCCCATGTCCATGCCGGCTTGGATAGCGTGGTACAAGAAGGCGGCGTGCATGGCCTCGCGTACCCGGTTATGGCCGCGAAATGAAAACGAGATGTTGCTGACGCCGCCGCTTATTTTGGCCAGAGGCAGGTTTTCTTTTATCCACTGAGTGGCGCGGATATAGTCTACTGCGTAATTGTTATGTTCTTCGATACCGGTCGCCACGGTGAGAATATTCGGATCAAAGATAATATCTTGCGGCGGGAAACCGACTTCTTCGGTGAGAATTCTGTACGCCTTTTCACAGATTTCGATTCTGCGCTCGAAGGAGTCGGCCTGGCCGCGTTCATCGAACGCCATCACAATCACAGCGGCGCCGTATTCGAGAATTTTTTGGGCGCGCTCTTTGAAGGCGTCTGTTCCCTCTTTCAAACTGATGGAGTTGACCACGCCTTTCCCTTGCAGACATTTTAAACCGGCTTCGATAACCGACCATTTCGAGGAGTCGATCATGACCGGCACACGAGCGATGTCCGGATCGGCATTCACTAGATTGAGGAACGTCGTCATCGATTCCTCAGAATCGAGCATGCCCTCGTCCATGTTGACGTCGATGATCTGCGCCCCATTTTCGACTTGCTGCCTGGCCACGGAGAGCGCCTCTTCGAAATCTCCTTCGAGAATGAGCCGTTTGAATTTCGCAGAACCGGCGACATTGGCCCGCTCCCCGATGTTGACGAAATTCGAATCCGGTCTTAAAACGAACGGTTCCAGGCCACTGAGCCGAAGGTAAGGTTTGATTTCAGGAGCCCGGCGCGGAGAAGCGCCGGCTGCCACCTCTGCGCATGCTCGGATATGTTCCGGCGTAGTCCCGCAACAGCCTCCGATTAAGTTGACAAAGCCGCTTTTTGCGTAATCGTCCATCTGCTCTGCAAAAAACTCCGGCGTTTCGTCATAATAGCCAAATTCATTCGGCAGCCCGGCGTTAGGATAGAGGCTTGTAAAGCCGGGGGAGACGCGGGCGAGCTCCTCGATAAACGGCCGCATTTGTTTTGAACCCAAGGCACAGTTGAGTCCCACGCTCAGCAGGTGTTTCGTGTGTGACACCGAAAGCCAGAATGCCTCGGTGGTTTGACCGGAAAGGGTGCGTCCACTGGCATCGACAATGGTGCCGGAAATCATCACCGGCAGGCTTGCGCCGGTTTTTCGGAAATGCTCCTGAATGGCAAACAGGGCGGCTTTGGCGTTCAGCGTATCAAAAATGGTTTCCACCAACAACATGTCAACGCCGCCGTCTATGAGCCCCCGCGCTTGTTCGCGGTACGCCGCAGCCATTTCGTCAAAAGTACGCGCCCGGTAGCCCGGATCGTTGACGTCCGGCGACATCGAGAGCGTCTTGTTGGTGGGGCCGAGCGCGCCGGCGACAAATCTCGGTTTATCCGGCCGCTTGGCTGTCACTTCCTGCGCGACCTCCTTGGCAAGGCGTGCCGCTGCGAAATTGATCTCATACACCCTGTCTGCAAGATTGTAGTCCGCTTGGGAGATGGCCGTTCCGTTGAACGTATTGGTCTCGATAATATCGGCGCCGGCATCTAAAAAGACGCGGTGAATCTCTTTAATGATCTGTGGCTGGGTGATCGATAACACATCGTTATCCCCTTTTAAAAGATGGGGATGCTCTTTGAGCTCAGCGCCGCGAAAATCATCTTCCGTTAAATTGTAGCTCTGAATCATGGTACCCATGGCGCCATCGAGAACCAAGATACGATTGTGTAGAAGCTCGGTCAAAACTTGAAATAGCGACGACATCATTTCCTCTTGCAAACCTGTGATTGTGCGATTCATCAAAAATATGAAGAATTCTGCCGGATTACAAGAAAATAAAATAGGCGTGACAATTTATTCACGAATAAACATTGAGAACAATTTTTTTTACTTGATTCACATTTTCGAGTTTTGTACCCTGAAAGGATGCCCGAAAGTATCTTGACAACTGTCAGTAAGGATCGTATCTTTATGGTATCGACGAACGGCTTCGAAAAGCAAAAGTGAGACGTTCATAGTTAGGAGGGGTTGTGATGCCCCAAGAAAAAATTCAGAATCTCAGAAGCAAATACAACGCTCTTTTGCAAGAAGAAAGAAAGTTAGTTGCCTACCTGGAAGACAGCGCCATCCCTTTTGATATGCGGGTAAAGAAGGAATCGGAATTGTGTAAGATAGCCAACGCCTTGGGGGGACTGCTTTTAGAGATCGAGTATGCCGGTGGAAATTATACCGATGATGAAGTTTTAAACGGTTTTGATATCGTGTAGCCATGAAAACCGCGATATTGACAGTTCTCCTTATCTCAAGCGCTGTAACCTATTCTCAGGACTGGTCGCAATGGCGGGGGCCGAATCGCGATGGTGTGCTATCGACAACTGCCGTTCCCGTAGTGTGGCCTGAAAAGCTGCAGCGTATCTGGCAGACTGAAGTAGGCGAGGGCCACTCGTCGCCGGTTTTTTCAAAGAGCAAAATATTTGTGATGAGCCGGCAAGGTGAGGAGGAGGTTCTCTGGTGTCTTCGTCCGGGGGATGGCGAAACGGTTTGGCGTAAAAGCTACCCTGCGCCTTATACGATGCACCCGGCAGCTTTCGGCCATGGCAAAGGCCCAAAATCAACTCCAGTTGTGTACCTGGACGCCATCGTGACTTTGGGAATCAGCGGGATTTTGTCGTGCTATCATACCGACTCGGGAAAATTAAATTGGCAAAAGACCTTTTCACAGGAGTTTCCGAGTCCGTCACCTGTTTACGGGGCGGCCATGTCTCCTCTCATTTATGAAGGCCTGTGCCTTATCCATGTCGGCGGGAACAACAACGGCGCTTTTATTGCGGTCGACGTCCAAACCGGCGCGATCAAATGGAAATGGAGCGGAGACGGTCCAAGCTACGCCTCCCCGATCATTGTGAGTTTCGATGGAGTAAAACAGGTCGTTAATTTTTCGCAAGAGCATATCATTGGCCTTGATTTCAAAACCGGAGAGCTGTTGTGGCAGGAGCCGTTTAAGACTCCCTGGTTAGTGAGCTGCGCGACGCCGCTCGTGGTCGAGGGTGATTTGATTCTCACCGGCTATAATCAGGGCATGTTGCGATTCCGGGTTAACCAAAAAGACGGAGTCTGGTCCACAGAGCAGGTTTGGAAAAATTCGAGATTCGGGAACTACATGAACACTCCTGTCCGTTTTGATAATCTCATCGTTACTTTTGCAGACCGAAACCGGGGACAATATGGCATCCTTGACGCGGGTACCGGGAAAATCTATTGGCGTAGTCAGGGCAGGCAGGGTGGCAATGCCGCACTCGTCCGCGCCGGGGACATGCTCTTGAGTTTGCAAACGGATAGCAGATTGATTGTTTCCAAACCCAGCGCTCAAGGGCTTGATATCGTGCGAGAATATACCGTTGCCGATTCACCAACTTGGGCGCATCCCCTGATTTTCGACAAAAAGATGCTGATTAAAGATAAAACAACGCTGGCGATGTGGAGTTTAGAGTAAGCACGGAACTTTAGATAAAGAGGAGTGCAACGCTTTAGCGTTGCACTGAAAAGCTCAAGCTTTTCACTCCGAATTAAAACCCCG
>JBHHWX010000134.1:0-12292 GCA_046756745.1 bacterium
CGGGGACCAATAATGATGTGGGATGGATCAATTACTGCGTGCGCCGCTATGACGAAGCGATCCGGGAGTACCGCAACAATCTCGAGATGTACCCGGACTTTGTGATGTCGCATCGCGAACTGGACCCGGTTTACGTGAAAAAATCGATGTTTACCGAAGCCATTCAATCCGTGCAACGCGCGGTAGACCTGGAGCGCAGCAGCTACAACCTCGCGTATTTAGCATCGGTTTACGCCGTGCGGTTCAGAAGGATGAAACCTTCAAAATCCTCGAGGAGCTGCTTTCTATACAGCAGACAGAGCAGCTTGCGTTTTATGAGTTTGCCATGATCTATGCCGCCCTCGGCGATATCGACGAAGCCTTCAAATGACTCGAAAAATCCTACCAGGAGCACTCGGGTTGGCCTTTCTTTATCAAAGTGGATCCCTTGGCAGACCCGCTGCGTTCCGACCCGCGCTATGCTCCTTTCCTGAAGCGAATGGGGTTGGAACCCTGATCGGCAAGACAATACCCTCTATTGCGGTGGTAGCCGCACCAGGCTTTCGCTTGACAAAATCACCGAAAAGCTTCACCGGGACTGATCGGCAAAGGTGACACCTGTCCTGCAGGCAAGGAAGGAACTTGATTATGATTGGGAAGAAAATTGCGGCTGAGGATGAAGATCGGAGACGATTTGAAATCGAGGCCTAAGCAGCGGCGGCTTTGAACCATCCCAACATAGCACACATTTACGCCATCGAGGAACACGATGGCGAGATGTTTATCGTCATTGAATACATCAACTACGCCACTCAAATCGCAGCCGGCTTGCAGGCTGCCCATAAGAAGGGGGCACCTACCGTGACATCAAATCCGCCAATATCATGGTCACAAAATCCGGCCAGGTGAAAATCATGGACTTTGGACTCGCCAAAATCCGTGCGGCGCCCAAATGACCAAAGCCGGCACGACTCTGGACGCAGCAACTTACATCACACCCGAACAGGCGCGCGGCGAGGAGGTCGATCACCGCTCAGACATCTGGTCGTTTGGCATGGTTTTGTATGAAGCGATCAGCGGTGAATTTCCTTTTCATGGGGATTTGAGCAGGCTGTATTCTATGCCATGCTGAGAATGGAGAAACCCAAACCGATTAAACTTGAATCTGTAAAAATATTCTCTTATATTTTTATCGTTTGCCAACTCAAGGAACGCTATTTTGTCTTCAACAAATCCATCGGTTGATTTTGGGTACGTTACCGGACTCGAATTAGAAAACATCCGGAGCTTCAAACAAGTTCCATGAACAAAAAACTCCAAAACCTCTTCGAAACCCACTTCGGTGAAAAAGTCACACGCACCGCTCCGGTCAATGCCGACGGCTCGAACCGAAAACTCAATCCAATTCACCGCGACCGTCACACGGCGATCGGGGTTGAAAATCACGACCTGGCCGAAAATACCGCTTTCGTCGCTTTCTCGCGCCATTTTCATAAATCCGGCTTGCCCGTACCTGAAATCTATTCCGAGAACTTAGCAGAGAATATTTACCTGGAAGAGGATCTGGGAGACACAACTTTGTTCGACCAGTTGGCGGTAACCCGCGATGAGCACACTGCCTTCCCTGAAAAAACTCAGCGGATTTACGAAAAAGTGGTTCGTACCTTGCCGTCCTTTCAAATTCAAGCCGGAAACTCGCTCGATTATCGCGTTTGTTATCCCCGCGCAATGTTCGATGAGCAGTCCATTATGTGGGACTTAAATTATTTTAAGTATTATTTTCTCAAGCTCGGCCAAATCCATTTCAATGAACAAAAATTGGAAGATGATTTTCAAAATTTTACTGAGTTTCTCTTACAGGCCGATCGCGACTATTTTCTTTATCGAGATTTTCAGTCGCGAAACATCATGATACGCCAGGGCGAGCCCTATTTTATCGATTATCAAGGCGGACGTAAAGGCGCCTTGCAGTATGATATCGCATCGCTGCTGTTCGACGCTAAAGCCGATATCCCCAGTCCGGTACGGGATCAGTTGCTGCAAAGTTACCTCACAGCGGTGAATGAGCTCATTTCGCTGGATCGAGAGAGCTTCATGAAATTTTACTATGGATATGTTCTGATCCGGATCATGCAGGCGATGGGCGCGTATGGCTTTCGGGGGTTTTATGAGCGCAAAAGCCACTTTTTGCAGAGTGTGCCGTTTGCCATTCGAAACCTGGAATCTGTCATGCGAACCGGGGAGCTGCCGGTCGAGCTTCCCACGATGACGGATTGTTTTCAACGTATCGTCCAATCCACCCGCTTGCGCGAGCTTGGCGATGTGAAACTGCCGGTCACAGTGCGTATTCAGAGTTTTTCCTACAAACACGGGTTGCCACAAGACGAAACCGGACACGGCGGCGGATTTATTTTCGACTGCCGCTGCCTGCCAAACCCGGGTCGTTTGAAAAAATATAAGCGCCAAAGCGGTCTGGATAACGGCGTGACCGCTTTTTTAGAGAAAGAGAGCGAAGTACACAGTTTTTTAACCCGGGTTCGAGATTTGATCTCACAAGTTGTGGAAAATTATCAAAACCGGAATTTCAGCCAGCTCACCGTCTCGTTCGGCTGTACCGGCGGTCAGCACCGTTCGGTTTTTTGTGCTGAGCGGCTTGCGGAGTTTTTGCGCAAAAAATACCAAGCGAATGTGGAAATTTCCCACCTTGCCAAACCGTTGTGGCCGAAAAAATGAGGCAGCGGACATCCCACATCCTGTAAATCCGGTTTATCCTGTTATCCCGTCAAAAAAAGGTCGAGGCGAATTGCAGTGACGAAACAAGCGATGATCTTAGCCGCGGGCTTGGGAACACGGCTGCGCCCGCTCACCAACACCCGACCCAAGGCGCTCGTTGAAGTCGATGGAGCGCCTCTGCTGGAGCACATACTCAAACGCTTGATTTCCGTAGGCGTCAATGAAGTGATCATCAATCTGCACCATTTCCCGGATCAAATCATCGATTTTATCGGAAGAAAACAGAATTTCGGCATCCGTATCGAATTCTCACATGAAGAGCAGCTTTTGGATACGGGCGGCGGATTGAAAAAAGCGGGACCTTTCTTTGACGAGAACCGTCCGTTCATTCTCCACAATGTGGATGTGCTCACAGACATCGACATTGCCCGAATGGTTCGCCAACACGAAGAAACCGGAGCTTTAGCCACTCTTGCGGTCAATCGCCGGAGAACCTCGCGTTATTTCATTTTCGACGAATCGAATCGTCTCTGTGGCTGGGAAAACAAGCAGACTCACGAACGTATCGAGTCGCGTAAGCCCGAGAGCAAAGTGGAGAGTCTGGCCTTTTGCGGCATTCATGTCATCACCCCCGGTATCTTTGAAAAATTCAGCGAAGTTGGCGCGTTTTCGATTGTTCACAGCTATTTACGGTTAGCCGGAGCAGGGGAGCTCATCTGCGCGTTCAACGCGGATGAGTATCAATGGCGCGACGTTGGAAAATTGCAAGAAGTACGCAAGAATCAACTTTGAATTTAGGTTCGATTCAATAGACGTGAAACGGATTGTTCTATTGCTGCTCCTGATTAACAATCCAATAATTCTTTATGAACTGTCATTTCGAGCCTGTTTTTTAGGCGAGAAATCTGTTATGGCGACGCTCTGTGCATTTACAGATTTCTCACCCCGACAAAAAACGTCGGGATTCGAAATGACACTAAGTTAATCCGTTGGAAATTGTCCGAAAACGTGCTCTGTTTGTAAAGGTTTTTGGTTCTCAATATCGGTTACAATTAAACCTTTGTGAACCCTTTGCGTCTTCCTGTCTTACTTGCAGAATCATAAAACCACAACGCATAAAACGGAGTGTACTCCAGCCACAAAACCCAGGACGGGAGCTGCCAAATTCCCAGTTTCGTATAATCTATTAAGATCCAATAGGACAACGCGACTAACCCGGTCAACAAGATCCACGCCCTCTCGGGGACAATCACAAGGAGCGGCAAAAGCCAACAAAGGTACCACGGCTGCACCGTCGGATTGAGCAAGAAGAACCAGCCGAGAAGAATAAGTCCGATTCTGAAAATCCCGGTCTCTTGCTCACGAGTCGGATCTTTTTGGAACCGGAACAGATAATAGGAAAAGATTCCGGTATAAATGATCGCGCTTATGAGTTTTGACAGCAGCAGCGCGAGATCGACGCCGCGGGTGGCGATCGTTTCGGCATCCGGGCTGTACCCGTATGGGGTGATCATGACCTTTACAATCATCTCTTCCGTAAGCAGCGGATGGATCGTTGCCAACAGCAGCTCAAAGATGGAGCCGTTGAACTGCCACTTGTCCGAATAAACAAACAATCCTTCGAACAATCGCTTTTCTGCGTCTGCATACGGCAAGTAGAGCATCGCGACCACGACAAGAAAAATCAGAACGATGAGAATTTTACTGTACCTTTTGAAAAAAAACAGAAGCGGTAAGAATAATATCGTGATATATTTGGTGAGAAATGAAACCGCGAGTATGACATTGGCCCAGTGGATTTTTCTTTTGACGAACAGCCAGAGGAAAAGCGTCAAAAGGAAGACGCCGATGATATCCGAATGGGCGCTGCCGGCGATTTCAACAATGATGAGAGGATTCCAGACATAAATCAGGATCCGGGTTGCCTTAATCGCGAATGTTTTGAGCAGGAGAAATAACAGGGCGATAGTGAATAGATCGAATAAGACAAAGGTAACTTTGAATGCAAAAACCGTGGGCGAAATCCGATACGTCGCCCAAAAAATAAATTGGTTGACAGGCGGGTAAATTGTTGAGATTCCCCGGTGATTGATCTTTGGGTAGATTGTCTGATCTCGTAAAGGGGTTAACTCATCGGCGTTAGGGGGATATTGAAATGGATTGATACCGCTGTTCGATACCTTGCCGTCCCAAATATAGCGGTAAATATCATCGGAAAGCGACGGAGCTGCCAAAAGAAAAGTGATTCGAAAGATAACGCCGAAAACGATGCCGATGCTTAAGATCTCTTTGCTCGAGAGAGCCTCTTGTTTTTTGATACGAATCAGAAAGTCGCGAAGCCAGCGAGCTCGATTTTGCTCGGGATCAACCTGAGCAGGCGCCCGGTGTTCATCCGGTTTTTCGGTGTTAAAATCGAAAAATGTGACAGCGGCTATCCAGTAAATGATGAATGCACCCGCATAGCATAGTAGGTATGCCGGAATATGAGCGCGAAGATCGCCGAGCAAGGCAATGATGACGTAAAAAAATTCTGAGGCTAACGCAAAGATAAGAAACGTTTGTAAATAATAGTTGCGTTCTTTCATCAATTTCCGTTTTGTTATAAACGCAAATATATCAATTCAACTTTGAAAATGCAAACCAACGTTGGGGTTATTAATGAAAATTCATGGACCCGAGGAGTTGCCCATGAAACACACGATAACACAAATACGAAACCGAAATTAATGAAGTGTTGAAATCTACGTTGAGGCACAAGCTGAAAGGGAAAATAGTGGCAGTCCCGGCGCGGTGAGGCCCCGTATAAAGCACGGGATTTAACAACCGCAAAATTTCAAAAACAGGCTAAAAAATTCAGCCACGGATGCACACGGATTGAACACGGATAAAATGAATTTTGAATATGAAGTAAGGATTGTTCATTTATAAATTATTAACAAAATCCGTGTTTCATCAGTGTGAATCCGTGGCTGAATAAATTATTTAGTTGTGGCAGAAGGCTGCTCTTGGTTAATCAGTGGCTTTCTTTTTAATAGCTTTCTTTAAAAAGTTTGCAAAATTGGGAGCGGTTACAGAGTTTCACCCAGCCTTTTCTTCTCCTGATTCACCGGCAGCTTGAGAGTGAAGGTCGTGCCCTTGCCCACTTCGCTTTCGACCGCGATACTGCCGTTGTGCATCTCCATAATTTTATAAGAAATGGATAACCCGAGCCCGGTTCCGACCCCGACGCCTTTTGTTGTAAAGCCGGGATCAAAAATTTTGTTGATCTTATCTGCTGCGATGCCGACGCCGGTATCGCTAATTTCTATCAAAATGCACTCGCCAACCGCGGAGGTCTTAATCGTCACGTGGCCTTTGTCTTGAATGGCTTGACAGGCATTCACTAAAATATTCATAAAGACCTGGTTCAATTGGTTGGCGTAACAGCTCACTTTTGTAATGTCGCCGTATTTTTTGATGAACGTGATGCGATCCCGGCTCAAGTGCTCGATCAAAGAAAGCGTGCTGTCGATGCCTTCGTGAATATCGACCGTTTGAAACTCCCCTTCATCAAGTCGTGCAAAATTACGCAGTGAATTGACGATATTCGTAATTCTGCAGCAGGCCATTTCATTTACGTTGGCGAGTTTTTCAAGGACCTGCATCCGTTTGATAACGTCATCCGGCGGCTCGCTCGACATGTGCTCGAGGTATTCCCGCAGTTTGGCAAACCCGCGTTGAAACATATCGTTGTTGCTGGTGATGGAACCCATGGGCGTGTTAATTTCATGCGCCACGCCGGCTACCAACATCCCCAAGGAAGCCATTTTTTCGGAGTGGATGAGCTGGATTTGAGCCTCGCGTAATTCGCGGGTGCGTTCTTCTACTTTTTGCTCGAGATTTTCGTTTAAGCTTTGAATTTCTTTGTAAGTCTTGGCGTTTTGAATGGCGATACCTGCCAAATTTGCAAACCCCTCTAAAAAAGCGAGGTCGGTCTCTTTAAAAAAACATGTCGAATCCGTCGTATCTAAATAGATGGTCCCAATCAACCTGTCCATAGAACGCAGTGGAACGCAGATTACCGACTTGATTTTATATCTGGCAAGGCTGGTACCGACATCTTCGGTCTGGATGTCGGGAACTCTTTGCAGCAAAACGGATTTGCCTTCCTTCTCGACTTTCTTAATAATGGAGCTGCTTAAAGCAACGACATTGTCTATCGAACGTTTATCCATTTGGCGTGCCACCTCGACCTCGAGATCACCCGACTCTTCATTGCGAAACAAGATAAGTCCTTTTTCCGCATGCAGAAGCTCAATTGCGGAATCCATGATCTCGTCCAACAGCTTTTGAAGATTAAGCTGCGAGTTGATCTTACTGCCGACGTCATACAGAGTCACCAATTGAGCGTAAGTAATATTGGAATCGGTTTTCATGACTGTACCGGTTAGGCAAAGGTTTTGAGAATATCTCGATGGATTCCTTGCAAATCGTCGTACGCTTTCTGGATTTCCGATACCTTGCGATCCAGTTCACGCATCAGTTTTTGTTTCTCGAGTCCGTTTCTTAGAACGATTTTTAGGTCATCATTGTCCCAAGGTTTTTCAATGTATTGAAATAATCCCACGTCGTTGATGGCTTTGATGGCGTTTTCTTTGTCGGCGTATCCGGTCAGAATAATCCTGGTCGCATGGGGATCGATTTCTTTGACTTCGGCTAAAAAAGTAATTCCGTCCATCTCCGGCATGAGATAATCGGAGAGCACCAGGTCGATATGATTATTCTTGACGTATTCCAACGCATCGGAGCCTTTTGTGAACGTCACCACCTGGTAGTCGGTTTCGAGCTCCAGAAAAGAGCTCAAACTCGTCAAGACCATCTCTTCGTCGTCAAGAATGAGGATTTGTTGGGTTTTTTTTTCTGTCTCAATTGCCATAAATGATCTCCTAACTAGACTCGTGTCTGAACGAAAATTGTTAACATAGCTGTCATTGCGAGGGGTTTTTTGCCGAAGCAATCTCATGCCGCGCCTAATAAGGAGATTGCTTCGCTGAGAAACGCTCGCAAAGACATCAAAAATCAAGTTTTCGTTCAGACACTCACTTACTGAATCGTTCAATCACGCCGCGAAGCCTTCGTGCCAGAGAGCGCAGAATGGCCTCGGCAATGTGCACGTGGTCAGACAGCAGATCGTAAAAATCTTCACGTGAGATTCTCAGCGCTTCTGTGGGCTTCACTGCCGTAGCCGTCGCCACCCGGGGCTGGTTATCAAACAAAGCCCAGGTTCCCAGCGCTTCGCGTGGTCCGGTTACGCCGATCTCTTGCGTATCCCGGTGTAGTCTGACTTCACCGTTGATTACCAGGTAAAGTGAATCCGGCGACTCGTTAACTTCATAAAGATGCGCACCCGGGAGATAACTCACTTCTTCGGCAATAGCAGCCAAGTGTGCCAGGTCTTCTACCCGCACCTCTTTAAAAACATCGATGTCTTGTAAGAAAATGACTTTTTCGATTACTGAGTACATTTTATTTGTCGCTTACTTGGCCATTTTGTGTCATGACGAGCTCGGCGGTTTCTTGAACCAAAGTGTTGTCTTCGGTTTTTGCGCGTTGAATCTCGCGGCGAAATTCGTCTACCAAACCGGATTGTCCGATTTCATAAAGCGCGCACGCACGTACCAGAGGATCGGGGTCGTTGATCAAGTCGCGCAAAGCATCTTTTTTCTCAACATAGTCCACTTTCAACAGACCGTTGGCTTTCTGCAGAACCTGTTCCGGGGGGAGCTCTTCAACAATGGGCAGCAAAACCCGTTTCAGATTGCTGGATAGGATATTATCCAAGAATTCCACTGCATTGGCGCGGACGGTACGATCCCGGCTTAGGGTTGCGGCATAAGCATTATAGATATCCCGGGGAGGGTAGCGCAACCCCAGCAATCGAAAAACTCTGTCAATATGATCGTCGAGCCTTTCTTGCAAAACCCGGCGCAACAATAGAAAGCTGTCCGCGTCGGCGCCGTTATCGGGGTCGGTAACATGCAGCGCAGCTAAGACACGAAAATACTTCATCAGCTCGTCCGTTAAAGCATCATCGACGCGATTATCAAATTTTAAATTCGAAAATCCGGCGCGCAGCTTATTGAGCGCTTTGATGACCTGATAACGTACGGGCTCTTCTTTCTGATCTAAACAGTCCAGTAAAATATCCACGCTTCTTTGACTCCCGACCAGGCTTAAAATTCTGGGGATACCTAAGCGAACCCTCATGTCAGCATGAATATCACAAAATGTGTCAGCCAGAATCTCCGTAATGGAATCGCCAAATTGGGCAAGCGCCTCACGCGCCTGTTTTCTAAAAGAACGGCTTTTTAAATGTTGCAAAAGAGCGGGGACAAATTGCTTGTCGCGAGTTTTCCCGGCGCTCTTGATGGCGTGCGTCTTCACTTCGTCATCCGAATCCTCGAGCAGTTGTGTCAGAAATGGATAATATTTTTCATCGTTCAAGGTCCCGAGTGCATCAGCAGCCTGAATCCTCCCTTCGCGGCCATTTTCAATGAAGGATCGAATCATTTCCGTATCCAGCAATTTCTCCGCTAACTTTGGCTCATCCGCGATATAAAAAAGCGTCGCCCCACGCAATGCGCGATCTTCATCGCGCAGCCATTCAGAAAGTTTGTTATGGGTCGAGCCTTTCGAAAAAGTTGCATAAAATCGTATCGCTTCCCGGCGAATTTCGATATTATCATCATAAAGAAAGGGCTCTATATGCGGCCACAAACGGATATCGCTGTCGTTTTGCAGATAGATCAAGTGTAGTGTGTGCAAACGGACTTCAGGTGATTTATGTTTCAGCAGCGGCAGAATTGGCGGCAAGAGCTCTACCCCCCGCACCGACTCCAGCAGCTTTAAACCATAGACGACCTGTCGCTCATTTCGGCTGCCCAAAGAGACGATCAAAGAGTTGATAGTCTCTTCATCGTTGATGCTGACAGACAGCAGCTCGGCGTCGATCTGACGTTTTGCGATCGCCTGACGAAAAGAATTGACGTATTCACGATAGGTGGCTGATGAGAGAGCGATCCAGACGAGAACAGCCGCTATCGAGACCAGACTAATCTGCGCAATCGTCAAATGCAGCCAGGAGTAAAATATGAGCAGCACAACACCGGCGAATCCCCTCGCCAACCGGTCGGCAAACATATCCACGAATGCCTTTGTCTTCTTCTTCACATCGACCGGAATAGGCAAAAAAAGCAGCTCGATTCCGACTTTATTGATAGAGTGTCGAAAGGCTCCGTCACCGATTTTTAAGGCTAAAATAGCGACCAAGCCGTAGGCAAAAAATACGCCGAGAGAAGTTAACAGAAGGGCGAAGGGTAAAAAAAGAATGGTGACCCCAACGCCAAAACGCCGGACGATATAACCTGAAAAGAATATTTGAAAGACCAGCGCGATAATGCTCATGGTTGAAAGCCAAAAACCGAGAAACCCGGTCAAATCATCGGTGGCCGAGTTCCTTTCACTCGCAAATGCAACGAATTGAAAATCGGCGATTTGGACGACAAAAAATGTCAGGAATACGATGGCCATCAAAAACGAAAGGTGTCGTGAGTTACGGAACAGCTTGAATGCTTCGCTGACAATTTTGAAAGATTGTTCGCCTTCTGCCCCGGCAAGGGGGGCATGCGTTCTCTCGGTGCTCGCTTTTCTTCGCTCCCAGGCGAAATTCATCAGGATGATCGTCAGAACAAGGAAGCCGATACAAACAAAAGCCAGGTTCTCGGTTCCCCCGATCTGCTTGACCACGATGCGGGTGAAATAACCCCCGGCAATTCCCCCGGCAATAGCCCCTGCCGCTAAAAGCGGAAAAATCCGTTTCGCCTCGCGCGCATCGAAAAGATAATTTGCTAATAGCCAAAATTGTGTTGTGGTCAGAACTCCATATATACTCGCCCAGATGAAAAGCATGTAATAGAGCCAGGGAGCATCTATCTTCAACCCCAAAAGCCATCGAAAAAACAGGAGATTGGAAACTAAAAACAGATTTGTGCCGTTGACCAAACGGTTCAGCCGCATACTCGCAGAGAGCCGCATATAAAAAACAACCACAACTCCCACCACGCCAGCCAGCACAATGTATAAATAGGGCAGTTGCTCCAGACCTAAATTGCTCACGAACAGAGAGCGGGTCATCGGTTTGAGGACATTGTAGGAGGTGATGACCACCAATGCATAGCAGACCATGAGCGCGGTCCGTACACCTTCATTTGGACGAATGTTGATGGCTTTTTGGATAGACCTGTTCACAAACGTATGCTCAACTTGGCTAAAGGAGGAATCTGCTAAGCAGTTGATTGACCGAAAACATAGTTTTATGCTGTCATTGCGAGCGTTTCTCAGCAAAGCAATCTCCGTATTAGGCGCGGAAGGAGATTGCTTCGGCAAAAATTTCTCGCATGACAGGGCGTTAGATGAATTTTCAGTCAATCCCTAAGAAATAAAATATACACAACTTGCCGTTCTTTGTCAATTTCTTTTTAGACGCGGCACGTCATCGGTCAGTTTCGGGTGGGTGGCGGAGTTGGGGTGGGCGGCATAAAGACACGCTAAAGCGTGAACACCCAAAGAATTCCTTCCTTGAATGACACTAACTGACCGATTACCGTTGCAAGATTGGGAGCAAGCTCTCGGTTTGTAAGTCGTCGTACTGGGAAGCCTTTGAGGAAATTTACTGCTCAGCCGCGCTTTTCACATTCCTGAGATTAAACAACCGGGGCACCACAAAAAATAACAAGATTCCGAACAATACACCAGCAGAATCTGCCAAAAAATCGGTGAAAGAGCTCACTCTACCGTTGACAAATCTCTGGTGTAGTTCATCCGAAGCTCCGTACAGGGTGCCCACAAAAGCAGCAATCAATAACCATTTAAGCTGCACGCGATCTGGGGAGTGCAGGAATGCGTAGGCCAAACATATTCCGAGGATGGTAAATTCCAAAAAATGCAGGAGTAAATCGGAAAACTTTAACACCGCGCTGGGAACGGCATGGGATGGAATGGAGGAACCAATAAAAATGGCTAGACCCCAAAGAATGGCAGGTACATAATAAGAGAAACCTTTTGTGTGCATTGTTTATAATCCTTGTTTACCTATCGATGCGACAACATTCATTATTTTTTGTTTCAACCACGACGCCATTAAGTCGTAACCGGTCAGTTACGGGTGGGCAGTGGTGTACAAGCTTCAGCTTGCTCTGGCAGAGGCGGCACAACCATCCGCTGAAGCGTGAACACCCAACGAATCACCCATTCCTGGCTGACAACCGTAACGGCCCGGCTACCAGTACGTCGTTTTTCTTCTTGACACTTAGCATTTTTTAACGTAAGTTTTTGATAAACTTATCGATATATTTTAAATGAGCTCCGGTGTGCATAGTACGGTTTCCGAGTTAATCAAAAAAGCTATCGAAGGTGACGAATCAGCGTATTCAAAACTCTTAGAGAATTATCGTGCCGCTATTTTTAACCTCATTTATAAAATGGTGCGCAACCGTGAGGAAACTGAAGACCTGGTACAAGAAGCCTTCATGAAAGCCTTCAA
>JBHHWX010000135.1:0-12255 GCA_046756745.1 bacterium
TTGTCTGCGTTGGACAACATTTCTGCAGTTCCTTGCTGATGAGGTCTCTAATTGTTGGACATATTTGAATCGGTGGTGTTCTTCGGGATTGGGCCAATTCTGTGGGCAAGTGGGCTTTGGCTGTTTTTGCAAACCACTCATTCCAGCAGTAGAAAGGCCATTTGGATATTGGTGTTGATTCTGCTTGGTACTGCGATTGGCTTTATATTGCCATTCACTATGATACGCAAAAAAATTATTCTACTTCTGCTGATTTTGCCAGTTGTCGCTATGGTGGACGCATGGCTGATGAAATCGAATCGCGGTTTCTCGTTTTGGTTTCGAGCGTGTGCCTTTGAGGTATGCACGGTTTTCGCTACGGCGGCGATATTTCGCTATCTTCTGGACGCCCTCAAAATACAAGCACTCATTTAGGGGATGGAATAAAATAAAGTTACCCGAATGGAGAAAAAAAAAGCATGAAAAGTACCAGACCTAAGAGCTGTGCGAAGCTATCTTTTTCAACGGCCTTGCTCGGGATCATCCTGCTTCGTTCTGCCCTCGCATTTTGTGCGGAGCCGGACACACTCACAGTCCCCATGAATGTACTGCAGGATCAAGGTCATTTCATCTTTTACCTCAACGAAGAAGTGCTGGTGAAGCAGAGCTTTGAGTGGCGAGAGGATGGCAGTTTTTCGAGCAATTATAGCCTTTCCAGGGCGGGCCAGACGGTGGCCACCTCCATGGAGATCCAGGTCGACGAACACGGTTTTTGGACGCAAATTTCCATGGAGATGCCAAGGGGACCGGTTAAGATCGTCAAAGACTCGAGCCAGGTACGCATCACCGCCGGCGATAAAACCAAAACGGTTGCGCTCAAAAAGGGCACAATTCTGTTCGAAAACTTCAGTCCGGCTTTGATGAGCCAGGCCATCATCGCCTACGATCAGGCAACCGGCGGCAAGCAGACCTTTCCGCTGTTTATCATTCCCGCTGTCATCATGGATGCTTCTTTGGAGCGACTGGAAACGGTAGAGCGTAGCGTGATGGGCCGGCGCCAGACCTTCACCCTTTACCGTTACAGTCTGCCCGGCGTCGATGTTACGGTCTGGGTGGATGAACAGAACCGCGTCTGCCTGGGGGATGTGCCGGCGCAACGCGGCGCGTACGTGCGCGAGGGCTATGAAGCCTTGAGATTGAAAGCGAAACCCGATTCGCTGCTTTCGCAACCGCGGTACGAAGTTCATGTCACAAGCAACGTCGGCATCCCCATGCGCGATGGCATCGAATTGGCCACCGACATCTACCGGCCGGATGCGGAAGGAAAATTTCCCGTGGTGCTGGTGCGCACTCCGTACAAAAAGGAGATGAATGAGCTGCAGGCCCGTTTTTTTGCACGCCGGGGTTATGTCTTTGCGGTGCAGGACTGCCGCGGCCGCTTTTCTTCCCCGGGCGAGTGGTCGCCGTTCTTCAACGAACCGCAAGACGGCTACGATACCATCGAATGGCTTGCGCTGCAGCCCTGGTCAAACGGCAAGGTCGGGATGATCGGCGCCTCCTATCTCGGCTGGGTGCAATGGTGGGCGGCCCGCGAACACCCGCCGCATCTGGTAACCATTATCCCCAATGTGGCGCCGCCGGACCCGTATTTCAATATTCCTTATGAATACGGCGCGTTCTTCATGTCGGGCTCTATATGGTGGGCGGACATCCTCGAGCAGGAAGCCACTGCGGATATTTCCGGTAAAGCGATGAGAGAGATCGGTGAGAAAAAATACGCCAAGCTGCTGCGTCACCTGCCGGTCGTCGAGCTGGATGAGATGGTGCTCGGCAAGCAAAACCGCTACTGGCGGGAATGGATTCAACACCCAAATAACGACTCATACTGGCAGCGGGCCAGTTTTCTCGAGTATATCGAGAAGCTGGACATTCCGGTCTATCATCAATCGGGCTGGTTTGACGGCGACGGCATCGGTTCCAAGCTCAACTACCTGGCCATGGCCGCGCACGGACACCGCTACCAGAAGCTCACTCTCGGTCCCTGGGGACATACCCCGCAGTCCACCCGGCTGGGGCCGGGTCTGAGGGATTTCGGCCCGAGCGCCATTATCGACCTGGAGCGCAGTTATCTGCGCTGGCTCGACCGCTGGCTGTTGGGGATCGATAACGGAATCGACAAAGAGCCGCTGGTCTCGCTTTTCGTCATGGGGTCAGATAAATGGCTGCACGGCGAGAAATACCCCCTGCCCCAGACTGAGTTTACCAAATTTTATCTCGCCAGCAAAGGCAGCGCTAACACTGCTCTGGGCGACGGCTGGCTTACCACCGCACCTCTCGTTGATACCGTCGCGTCTTTCGATACCTACACTTACGACCCCGGCGACCCGACGCCCGACCCGAACATTTATGTCGCGCCGGAAGAGTTCGAGGAAGAAAATAAGCCGGACTCCACAAAAACGACATCCGTTGAAGAAGATATTGCGAGACGCCGAGCTTACTACCGGAAGGTGAACGAGGAACGCCGTGATATTCTGGTGTACGAGACGCCTCCTCTGCAAGAACCGCTGACCTTCGCAGGTCCGATTTCTGCTGTGCTCTATGCCAGCTCCACTGCAAAAGACACCGATTGGTTCATGCGCCTTTCCGAAGTCAATACAACAGGCGAGATCTTTCCGTTGGTGCACGGGGTCATCCGCGCCCGTTATCGCAACTCTTTTTCAAAACCGGAATGGATGCAAGCCGGCGAAATCTACGAATTCCATCTCGATTTGTGGCAGACCGGCATGTCCGTGTCCAAAGGCAACAAGCTACGCTTGGAAGTGGCTTCGGCTTCTTTCCCGACTTTCTCGCGAAATCTGAATACCGGCGGGCATAATGAAATGGAAACCCGGTTTGTCAAGGCGACGCAGACCATCTATCATAGCAAAGAATATCCTTCACATGTGTTGCTGCCGGTGATGGTGGAGCCGGTTTTCGTTGAAAAAGACTAAGTAGCGTCAATGATGCATAGATTTCGCCACACAAACACAAAGGACACTAAGAATATTGCACAATAAGAGAAGCTAGTATATTTTCTTAGCGAAGGCGTCCCCGCCGAGCGGGTTATACTCCGACTCCGTACCCAAGAGCCCTTCGGCGAGACGCCTTCGGCAAGTGATTTTGGACTTTTCGGCCAAGCTGATAAAAGCAAGCGTTGAAGCAACAAGAAATAGGGTGAAGCCCAGATGAAACTCAAATCAAGCATCCGCTTCCTTGTGTTGATAGGGAGCCTGCTGCTGCTCCTGCTCTTTCATGGTTGTGAACGTTCTTCTGATTGGTTTACCGACGTCACGGCCTCTGCCGGACTTCATTTTCAAAACCTCAACGGCGACCCGCAACAGCTTCCGATTATAGACCAGAATGGACAGGGCGCCGCCTTTTTTGACTACAACAACGATGGCTGGCTCGACCTCTACCTCCTGAGCGGTTCAACCATCCAGCGCTGGAAGGACGGAGAAAATCCCGGCAACCGGCTTTACCGCAACAACGGCGACGGTACTTTCACAGATGTCACAGAAGAAGCAGGCGTGCGTGGCAACAGTTGGAGCAACGGCTGTGCGGCAGCCGATTATGATGGCGACGGTTGGGTTGACCTGTATGTCACGAACTGGGGGGCAAATGTCCTTTACCATAACAACGGCGGCGGCTCTTTTTCAGATGTGACTGAAGCAGCCGGAACCGGGGATACGCGCTGGAGCAGCAGCGCTGCCTTCGGCGATATCGACCGGGATGGCGACCTGGACCTCTATGTTTCGAACTACGTCAAGTTTGATCCCGACCGTTACCCACTCACGGAAGAAGACGGCAGTGACTGCCTGTACAAAGGCGTTCTGTCAGGATGTGGGCCCTGGCGATACGAAGGAGAGCAGGATATTCTGTACCGCAACAACGGAGACGGCGCTTTTACGGATATCACGGAACAAGCCGGCCTGAGCGCCACAGCGGGATTCCGAGGCTTTGGGACGGTTCTCGTGGACCTGGACCTGGACGGCGACCTCGACCTATACGTGGGATGTGACGTGATGCCCAACCTCTATTTTATCAATAGCGGGGATGGCACTTTCGCCAGAGCAGATGGCAACCGGGGCGGAACTCTCAACGCGTTGGGCCGGCACGAGTCCGGAATGGGCGTGACCACCGGAGATGTGAATGGGGACGGCTATGCCGATATCTTCAGCACTAATTTCGCCGATGAAAAGAATACAGTTTACGCGAATTCAGGAGGCGTTCTACGCGACATCTCAGAAGAAGCCGGCTTAGCCGGGCATCGACAAGAGCTCGGCTGGGGAACGGCCATCGCAGATTTCGATAACGACGGGTTTCAGGACATTTTGGTGGTGAGCGGCCATATCTACCCGCAGGTGGAGCAACTGGAGCTGCCTACGGAGAGTTACAAACAAACTTGGCGACTCTATCGCGGAAGAGGAGACGGCAGTTTTCAAGAAGCCGGCGCAAAGGATGGCTGGGAAACCTCGCGACGATTTTCCAGTCGTGGCCTGGCAGTCGGCGACTACGACAACGACGGCGACCTGGATATCCTCATCGTTAATCACAACGACCGGCCAACCTTACTGCGAAATAATCGAGGCGGCAACTACCTGACGATTTCCTTAGGAGGCGCCGGGAAAAACACGCAGGGCATCGGAGCGCGAGTCGCTGTAAAAGTTGCCGGGCGGACCCTTTGGCGTTTTGCAAACCCCAATCAGGGGTATCAGTCGAGTTATGATGCCAGACTGCATTTCGGGTTGGGTGAAGCAACTGAAGTGGATGAAATCATAGTTAACTGGCCGGGAGGAGCCGTAGACCGTATTCAAGGACCGGTCGCTGGCAATCGCTTTCTGGTTGTGGAAGAGAGGCGCTTTTTACAATGAAATGAATATAAAGTCTTACTCTCTTACTCTTACTCGTACTCTTACTCGCTTCTGGAGTCTTAAAAATGAGTAGGAGTAAGAGTAGGCCACGAAACAAGGGAGAGGTAGGATGGAATACCATTTCGATCATGAAAAGCTGAAGGTGTACCAAAGACCGTTGGACTTCGCAATGATGCCCAAAGCCGAATGTGCGACGACTCGGCTCCGTACGGGTTGGAAGTGAAAGAGTAGAGAATCCTCCTCGCACTCTTACTCATAATCTTCCTCGCTGTTGGGACACTTTAGAGCGAGTATGAGTAGGAGTAAGAGTAAGAGTAAGAGTAAGAGTATGAGCCATGTGCCCCTATTGGAAAAAATGTCATTGAAAACTTAATCTTCGAGAGATAACTCATGCCATCAAACAAAGAAAAATTCAGACTTCCCAGGCTTTTTCTTCGAAATTACGTACTGGGTACCGCTGTTCTAACGTTCTCCATCGCATATGCCGTATTCAACATTGGGAAGGCGACCCTAATCTCTGCCAGAGGCGAGCATGCTGGTTGTGTCGCGAATGATCTTGGCTTTGAAATTTATGACCAGTCTTCTGAACCACTTTCGAAAACATTGGCAACGCTTGTCTGGAGTGACTCGAGCACACGTGCTCGATTGGACAAAATCACCGCCAAGTACCTAAACCATTTCGACGTGGAAAGAATCAATATTGTCGATTCGAACGAGCGCATCGTTTACAGCACAAACCCCGGTCTTATCGGAGGCTATCTTCGCAACAATCAAGAGCTAATCAAAGCGCTGGCGGGCATTCCGGTATCCACTTTAGGATCAGCCACGGATGAATCTGATGATGGAGTTAACCACAAACAAGGCCCGGTTCTTCAATCCGTCATTCCGTTTCGCATCCCTGGTGACGATGACAATGGCGAGAAGAAAGTTATCGGAGCCTTTCAAATCTATCGAAATGCGACGGTGCTTAGCCGGCGAATTCTGACTGTGCGCAATACGGTATTTGCAGCGTCTCTGACCATCTTTGTCCTGTTCATCTTGCATTTCAGGTTTGCTTTGAGAAAAGCTGAACACATGCAAATGAAATTAAGCGAAGAGAAAAGCAAGCTGCAGGTGATTTTGAATCACGTACCGAGCGCCTTTGTTTTGGTGGACACAGACCTTCGCATTCAGAGCACAAGTGCAGCCCTGCGAGAGTTTTCGGGAAAAAGTCTCGCCGACGTAAAAAATCAGCACTGTTATGACATTATCTGCAACAAAAAAACCCCGGTCGGGTCCTGCCCGACCAGAAAGGCGCTTAAGACCAACCGGGTCGAAAATACCATTCTGACATTCAAACAAAATGGGACCAATAGATATTTAGAGCATGTGGCTGTCCCGATAAGAAACAATGGAAAGATCGAATCGATCCTTGAAATCATCACGGATATCACAGAAAAGAAAAAGATGCAGGACTGTATCATTCAGGCGGAAAAGCTTTCGGCGGTGGGACAGGTGGCGGCGACCATCGCGCACGAGATTCGAAACGGCTTAACCTCGGTAAAATTGATCTTGCAGCATCTGGCCGCTTCCTTGACCGCGGACAAGACCAAAAACAAAGCCGCGAGTGTCGCTCTGGAATCGATCAATGATATGGAGAATATCGTCAGACAATTGCTGGATTTTGCCAGGCCCACGCCTGTTTCTTTCAAAATGGCGGATATCAATAAATTACTGAGACACAGCGTCGATTTTTGTAGACAGCAAATAAAACTAAAATGCCTTAAGTTACAGGAAGATTACGTGGAGAACCTCCCTATGCTCCGGCTTGACGCCGAACACATGAGGATAGCCATGGTCAATCTGATTCTAAACGCGGTGCAAGCGAGCAAAGACCAAGATATGCTGCGCATTCAAATAACCTCTGCCTTACTCGAAGAAAATTTGAACGACTATTTTATCGAAAAGAAAACCGAACTTCATTTAACCAAGAACCGGCCTGTCGTCAAGATCGCGATATCAGATACTGGATGCGGCATCCCGGCTGAAAATCTGAGCCGCATCTTTGACCCGTTTTTTACGACAAAGATCGATGGCTCCGGATTAGGTCTCCCTGTGACCCGGCGGACGGTTCATGAGCATGGCGGAATCATGAGGGTGGAAAGCCAACCCAATCAGGGAAGCACCTTTACCATAATCTTGCCAATAGAGCCGCCTATTTAGATTTGATTGCAAGGAAATCCATTACAAGATGCTTGCTGGAAAATCGTTATTATTATCCAATCAGCGTTACGCCAATCAGATAATTTACATACTTAAGAGGCTGGAATGTGTAATCCGTTGCCTCAAATTGACTTCTAATATGCGCAGCCGGAAGTGACGGATAAAGAAATTTGGGGAGTGCTTGAAACCATTTGGTAGGATGATTGACCCGTTCCAGGGGTTAACCGCTGCCGGTCGCCAGTGTTTCAAGGGCTTCATAAAATGATATATTTGAGAGCAGAATTTAGTGGATTGAGTACATGGGCATCGTCACCTGTAAAAGCCGAAAACTCCAAACGCTATTTAAGGAACCATGAAAAAAAAGCAGCCCCAAATACTCATCGTCGATGATGACGAAAAAATCGTTTTTGCCATTCAATTGATCTTGGAAAACGACGGCTTTACTATTGTCACCGCGCCAAATGGCAAAGAAGGTTTGCAGATACTCAGAAAAAAAGCTCCGGATATCACCATTTTGGACATCCAAATGCCTGAGATGAGCGGTCTGGAAATGCTCGAGAAAATTCACCAGGAAGGTCTCGACACCTCTGTGATTGTCGTCACCGGTTTTGGCACCATGGATACGGCTATTCGTTCCATGCAGTTAGACGCCTTTGATTACATCACCAAACCTCTGGATATGGAAAAAATCAGAATATTGTGCAGGCGGGCTCTGGAAATTCGCGGCTTGAAAAAAGAGATTCACGGTTTGCGTGCTGAGCTGGATGTGAAATATGAAGAGGATACCCTGATCGGGAATTCCAAAGCCATGCAGGAAATCTACAAAAGTATTGGCATCATCACAGCGACAGCAAACAACAGCTCTATTCTTATTCAGGGTGAAAGCGGCACTGGCAAGGAGTTGGTGGCTAAGGCGATTCACAGAAACGGTCACCGCGCATCCTACCCGTTCGTGGTCGTCAATTGCACGGTCTTACCGGAAAACCTGTTAGAAAGCGAACTTTTCGGACACGAAAAAGGCGCGTTCACCGGCGCCCACGACCGTAAGAAAGGGCGTTTGGAGAGGGGGAACAAAGGCACCATCTTTTTCGACGAAATTGGCGACTTGAGCAGGAGTCTGCAACAAAAACTGCTCAGAATTCTGCAAGAGCGGGAATACGAACGGCTGGGTGGGAACCAAACGCTTAAAGTGGAAGCGCAGTTTATTTTTGCCACCAACCGGGACTTGGAGAAAGAAGTGCAATCGGGACATTTTAGAGAGGACCTGTTTTTTCGCATGAATGTGATTCCCATTAAACTTCCTGCTCTTCGTGAACGAAAGGAAGATATTCCTCACTTAGTCAACCATTTCCTGGCAAAATATAATCGCAAGCTGGGGAAGACTGTGAGCGCTGTATCAAAGGAAGCGATGCAGGCGTTAGAAGCGTACGACTATCCTGGAAATGTCAGGGAATTAAGCAACCTCATCGAACGCGCGCTGACCATGAATCAAAAACCGGTGCTAACAGCAGAATGCCTGCCCGGGACGCTGCAGGTTCAGGAAGATAAAACCGCTTTGGACAGTCCCATCCACGAGTTCAATTACAAAAAGGCGAAAAAGACATCTTGATCGCGTTTGAAAAGAAATTCCTTAGGGAACTTCTCAAAGCTCATCACGGTAATGTAGCGGCAGCCGCAAAACGATCCGGGATCGAGCGCCAAAGCTTCTACCGTCTGCTCAAAAAACACCATATCGACCCAAAACACAGTTCTTCCTAAATCCCTAACCCGGACGTGCCCCGCAGAAGGCGTGGGATTTAACAACCCGAAATCCCAAAAACCAAATCCCAAATCCCAAAACCTAATCCAATGTGAACCGACAAGGTGTTTGAAAAAATTTAGCCCATAAAATAGTTCGCAAAGGAAAAAAGGCATGACAGGAAGGTTCTTAAAGCTTCTTCTCTGCTATGCAAACTCGGTAAACTTTGTTTTTTAGCAAAGTTTTGGTGGCCCGAATTATGGCAGAATAATTATACGGCAAAATAATTTAATGGCAAAATGATTGAGGGGGAACCAAGGTCGATAACTCATGGCGTCGAAGTCAAAGCCATCTCGGATGAAGATTTTTTCGTTTCCTTGCCGGTTTATTCGTTCGGTTCGTGTCGTTAAAGGCGATGCAATGGGTCAATTTTTACCAAGTTATTTTTGCACAGCCGCTTAGCTTAGATTTAAAATCATTTTGCCATAAAATTATTTTGCCTTTTCATCTTTATGGTTCAATATTTTTTCTTTTGGTTGCCGCCAACGCCGCGCTAAGTTCCTCTGCGTTAAATTCTTCTCTTGATTTAACATCCCGGAAACAGGACTTCATCTGCTTTGTCACCGTAATGGTGACAAAGCGTAACTCTAAGCGAGACTTTCGGCCAATCCAACTATCCTGCTTCATTTTCAGTCCTGCCTTCTAAGCTAACCTTTTTCAATTACTTATCGCTCAGACAAACAGTCTTTTGTCGTCGAAATCAAGCTGGCATAGTGCTTGCAAGTGAACATTTTGTAATTTTTGTTACAAACAGTTTTTTACTTCCTGTCATGGATGGTAATTGTAAAACGACGATTTTGCTAGTTGATGAGGATCCCAAAATTGGCGCTGCTTTTCAAGAATTTTTTTTTGATTTTTTTAAATCGAAAGAATATCAGATGACGCAGGCCACCTCCCTTCGGGATGCATTGGCGTACTTGGAGCAGGAGAAAATCGGTTTGATTATCACAGATCTTAGACTCTCGCAATACTCGGGACTCAGTCTGTTGATCCGCGCTCGCGCCATGCCTTATGAAGTACCCATAATTGTGATGAGCGCGTTTACGGATTTCATGTCGGTGGAGGATTGGAAACATCTGGGCGCTGCTGATTTTATTTCCAAACCGCCGGACTTGAGCCGGCTGCGGGAAGTCATCTCGCGGGTTTTGAAATAGGGAGCGCAAAGATTTAATCGCAATCAGTCGAGAAAAAATGATTGTCGCCGTGATTTTAGAAGCTAAGGACAAAAAGACTCTTTTCTTAGCGAAGGCATCCCGCCGAGCGGGTTCTCTGCCAAATTTGTGCTCGAAAGCCCTCGGCAGGGACGTCTTCGGGCAAGAAACGCCTGAAAATAAATTTTCAGGCTCATAGCTCAAGTCGGCTGAAGCCGACTATCTCTCGCCTTAACTCAACCAGGCTCAGTCATCTTTAGATGACTTTAGCTATGAGCCACGAATTTTAATTCGGGACAATTATATGATACATTCCTTACGAACACACTCATGCTGGAACAAAGCTATCACAACGGGGATACGGGCGGTCCTGATCGTCACACCCGCTTTGATTGCTATTGGTTGCCGAACAACGGATGAGCGCGCCTCATCCTCTCCGGAACCGCAGCCAACCTCACTCGCCGTTGAGGAAGGGGCCTATTTTGTGGAGGTCACCGGCCAAGCCGGGATAGATTTTGTGCACTCCATCGGGGATGGTGAATTGAGCAATATGGTTGAAACCGTGGGCAGCGGCGCGGCCTTTCTCGACTATGATCAAGATGGTTATCTCGATCTCTATGTCGTCAATTCCACCTACCTTGAAGGCGTCAGCGATGGCAAAAAGCCAAAAGGCACGCCTGCAAATCGCCTTTACCGTAACCGCGGGGATGGCGACTTTGAAGACGTCACCGATGAGGCCGGCGTGGCTGACCCAAACGGTTACGGCATGGGAGTGTCAGTCGGAGATTATGATAATGACGGCTATCCCGACATCTATGTCTGCAATTATGGGTCGAATGTTCTCTTTCACAACAATGGCAACGGCGCGTTTACCGATGTCACTAAGAAGGCCGGCGTCGGTGGAAACAGCAATACGGTGGGCGCCGTGTGGCTCGATTTTGACAACGATGGAATGCTGGATCTCTACGTGGGCAACTATCTCGATTACGATCCGGACTACAGTTACTACTACTCGCCGGATGGCTTTCCGGGTCCGCTGGCCTATCCCGGTCAGCCGGATGTCTTGTATCGTAACCAGGGCGACGGCGCCTTTGAAGACGTTACGGAAAGCATGGGACTGTTTAAGCCAGAGGGACGCATGATGGGGAGCAGCGCCGCGGACTACGACAACGACGGCTATGTCGATCTCTACGTGGCTAACGACGTCATGGGCAACTATCTGTACCACAACGAAGGCGGCAAGCGATTCCAAGAGATGGGTCTTGGAGCTGGTGTGGCCTATAGCGAAGGAGGGGAAGCGACCTCGAGCATGGCCGTGGACTTTGCCGACTACAACAGTGACGGTTTGCTTGACCTGTTTGTTTCGGATATCCATTTCAGCGCTTTGTATCGCAACGAAGGTCACGGCCTTTTCAGCGATGTGACCATCCCGGCGGGTATCGCTGCTCCCAGCGGACAATACGATGGCTGGGGCGCCGCGTTCCTTGATTATGACAACGACGGCGATCCGGACATTTTCAAGGTCAATGGGGATTTGAATCACCTCTTTGGCCAAGAAGATCAACTGTTTGAAAACATGAACACAGGCCAGTTCCGGGATGTATCCGTCGAGAAGGGCAGCTACTTCGTGCAAGAATTGGTCGGCCGTGGGGCGTGTTTTGGCGATTACGATAACGATGGCGACGTCGATGTCTTTATTGTCAATTTAAACGACCGGGCTCTGCTGCTGCGCAATGAGAGTCTGGATCGAAACAACTGGCTGATGATGCAGTTGGTGGGCAGCGCCAGCAATCGGGACGGAGTCGGGGCGAAAGTGAAAGTTATCGCGGACGGCAGGGAGCAAGTGGCGCAGAAGAAAAGCTCGAGCGGCTATCTGTCGCAGAACGACCCCCGACTGCACTTTGGACTCGGTAAAAGCGAGAAGGTCGATAAAATTGAGATTGTATGGCCATCCGGTAAATCGCATGTGTTGGAAAACGTGCGCGCCGGGCAAATCATCACCATTACAGAACCTTCGGAAACGGGGTCCTAGAAGCTTGGTCGAAAAGTCCAAAATCACTTCCCGAAGGCGTCTCGCCGAGGGTTTTTGGGGCACAGAGTCCGAGTAAAACTCGCTCGGCGAGGACGCCTTCGCTAAGAAAAATATACTTTTCGGCCAAGGTTCTAAGCTTCTTCCAAGACTTCGCTTGAAAGAAGTGGCTCCATTGGAGCAGTA